>JBEAPQ010000227.1:0-2564 GCA_041164325.1 Planctomycetota bacterium
CTACCCGATCCAGCTCGGCGCGATCCTCGTCGTCGACGAGGGAGCCGAGGTGCCGGCCGGTGCCGTCCTCTGTAGCTGGGACCCGCACCACAACCCGATCCTCGCCGAGGTCGGCGGCATCGTGCGCTTCGAGGACGTCCTCGAGGGCAAGACGATGCGCCTCGAGAAGGACCTCGACTCGAAGGTCGCCCGCAAGGTGATCATCGAGCACAAGGGTGACCTGCACCCGCAGGTCATCATCGAGGATGCCAACGGTGACCGCGCCGCGATCCACCCGCTCCCGGAGAAGGCCTACATCGAGGTCGAGGACGGCCAGAAGATCGAAGCGGGCACGCTGCTCGCCAAGACGCCGCGCGAGATCCAGGGCACGCAGGACATCACCGGTGGTCTTCCCCGCGTGACGGAGCTCTTCGAAGCCCGCCGCCCGAAGGACCCTGCCGTCCTGTCCGAGATCGAGGGTGTCGTCGAGATCGGCGAGAAGCGCCGTGGCAAGCGCACGATCATCGTGCGTGGTGAAGGTGGTGCCGAGCGCGAGCACATGGTTCCGCAGGGCAAGAACCTGCGCGTCCACCGCGGCGACCGCGTCGTCGAGGGTGAGCCGCTCGTCGACGGCCCGCGCGTCCCGCACGACATCCTCGCCATCCAGGGTGAGAAGGCCGTGCAGGACTACCTGCTCCGCGAGGTGCAGTCGGTCTACCGCGCCCAGGGCGTCAGCATCGACGACAAGCACATCGAGATCATCCTCGCGCAGATGATGCGCAAGGTGCAGGTCAACGACCCGGGTGACTCCGAGTTCCTGCCGGGTGCCGTCGTCGACAAGTTCCGGTTCCGCCGGGTCAACGAGGACATGATCAAGAGCCGGAAGAAGCCTGCGACGTCGTCGCCGCTCCTGCTCGGGATCACGAAGGCCTCGCTCCAGTCGGAGTCGTTCATCTCGGCGGCTTCCTTCCAGGAAACGACCAAGGTGCTCACCGAGGCTGCGCTTGCCGGCAAGAGCGACGAACTCGTCGGTCTCAAGGAGAACGTGATCCTCGGTCACCTGGTGCCGACCGGCACCGGCTTCCGGGATTACCTGCGCACTCGCGTCCAGAAGAACGTCGACCTGCACGCCGCTGCCGAGGAGATCGGTCGCCTCAGCAAGCAGGGCTACGTGGATGTCGGTGGTCCAGTCATCCGCCTCGACGGGGAGGATGAGGACGACGTGGCGCCGGCCGGGATCGACTCGGAGTCGATGCTCGACGACTGAACCGACGGCCTGCAGCCGGAGGCTGCAGGCTGTGCATCGCTCGCTCCGCGCTGGTATCCGCCCGCGCGGCGAGCTCGTGACCCGGAAGGGCCACACCCCGCGTGTCTGCCGTCCGACCCAGGTCGGCTGGCGCTCGCAAACCCCTCTCGGCGGCGCCCGCGCGGTCGAGTGGGGGGATCGTGACGGTGCGACCCACGTGCCGTGCTCGAGTCGACCGGACAGGTCGGCCCTTGCAATCGCGATCCGCTTCCCTAAGATTCCCGCCCCTTTCGCGCCGGAGACCCCGGCGTTTCGACCTTTGCCCGACCTGCCGGTTCGCCGGCCTCGACGCATGCCCACGATCAACCAGCTCGTGAAGAAGGGCCGCAAGAAGATGCGGTCCAAGAGCAAGTCGCCGGTTCTGGACGCGTGCCCGCACAAGCGCGGCGTTTGCCTCCAGGTCCGCACCATGACGCCGAAGAAGCCGAACTCGGCGCTCCGCAAGATCGCGCGTGTGCGTCTGTCGAACGGCAAGGAAGTCACGGTCTACATCCCGGGCGAAGGCCACAACCTGCAGGAGCACTCGATCGTGCTCATCCGCGGTGGCCGTGTCCGCGACCTTCCGGGTGTCCGCTACCACGTGCTGCGCGGTGTCCTCGATGCCTCGGGCGTCGACGGCCGTCGCCGCTCGCGCTCGAAGTACGGCACGAAGCGTCCGAAGAGCTGAGCGCGCCCGAAGGGTCAAGTGCCCGAAGGGTCGAAGTGGGCCGGGTGATTCCGGCCGCCTGATTTTCGGGATGCAGCGGCGGCACCTGTTCGCCCGTGTCCCACCCCTTGAGAACTGACATCGGCCGTGACCGATCGCGGCGCCCGCTGGCGCTGGCGACGGAGCTTGCCGAGACTCGTCCACGAAACACCGAACCGATGCCTCGCTCCTACAAGTCCACACAGGTCTACCAGAAGCCCGATCCGCGCTACGGCTCGCGCCTGTGCTCGAAGATCATCAACGCGCTGATGCTGGACGGGAAGAAGAGCACCGCCCAGAAGATCTTCTACGACGCGATGGACCTCGTCGCCGAGAAGGTCCAGGCGGATCCGGTCGAGATCATCACGAAGGCCATCGACAACATCTCGCCGCGCATCGAGGTCCGCTCCCGCCGCGTCGGTGGTGCGACCTACCAGGTGCCGCGTGAAGTCCAGAAGCGCCGCTCGCAGAGCCTCGGCATCCGTTGGCTGGTGGATGCGGCGCGCGCGAAGCGTGGCAAGCCGATGGCTCGTCGTTTCGCCGAAGAGCTCTTCGACGCCTACAACAGTCAGGGTGTCTCGGTGACGAAGAAGG
>JBEAPQ010000228.1:0-5365 GCA_041164325.1 Planctomycetota bacterium
GCCCGCCCGCCGAGCGACTCACCTTCCGATCACACCCTCGAGGCCGCCGGTCACGACGATGCCGCGCTGGTTGCCGAACGGGTCGCCTGCGAGGAACTGGCAGTTGATGTAGACGCCCTGCAGGCCCGTCGTTTCCGGAATCGGAATGACGACGTCGCCGACGCCGAACGGGTTGGAGACGAGCGGGATGCTGGTGTCGATCGACGTCCAGAGGTCACAGCCGGGCATGCCGGTGGAGGTCAGGTCGAAGGGCAGCGGCAGTCCGAAGAAGTTGTCGGAGAAGCCGAGCATCAGCGCGCAGCCGGTGTAGGGACGCGCGTCCGTCAGGCGGATCTGCAGCGTCTTGCCCATCGCCGGCAGGCCGATCGCCGAGATCTGTGGGCTCGTCGTGCCCGTGCAGCCCTCTCCGCGCGGCCGGATCGATGCGAACGCGCGCGTGCTGTTGAGGACCTGGGTGGTCGTGACCGGCGTTCCGCCGTTCGCTCCGCCCACGTGGACGATCTCCTGCCCGGTGAGACCCGGGAAGCAGAACGCCGTGTGCATGAAGCGCGGGGTCGGCGTGCCCGTCGGCGCGATCGGCGCCTGCCACTCCTCACCGTCCCAGATCCAGAAGTCCTGCAGCGTGGCGCCGCCCGTCGTGCCGCCGAACAGCACCGACACGCCGGTGCCATCGACGTGGGTCAGCGAGTGCTGGCTGCGGGCCGACGGAGACGTCGGGCTCGTTGACTGCGTCCAGTCGGTCCCGTCGAAGGTCCACGTGTCGCCGAGGTCGACGCCCTGCGGAACGGTGCGTCCACCGAACATCACGATCTGGCCGGTCCGCGAGTCCCAGGTCATCGCGTGACCGGTTCGCGCGGGCGGGCGGTTGGCCGGGCTCAGCAGGGTCCAGGCGCTGCCGTCCCACTCCCAGGTGTCGTTGGACGCCGAGAAGAAGTTCGCGCCGCCGAAGGCCACGACCCGGTCGCGGCTGGCGTCGTACGCGAGGCGGACGTAGCTGGTGTTCGGCGAGTTCGAGACGCCGAGGTCGTTCCAGGTGGTGCCGTCCCAGCGGTAGGTCTGGTTGCCCTGGACCGCAATCACGCCCTGGCCGTCGAAGGCCAGCGAAGCGATGGTCAGCGTGAAGCGGCCGTTCGGGATCGTCGTCCAGGTCCGACCGTCCCACTCGTGGGTGGCGCCGAGGGAGAAGACGCCGCCCGTCACCACGGCCACGCCGCGGATCGGGTCGTAGGCCGATCCCGGGTTGGCCTGCGCGTCCGGGGCGGTCTGGGGCGTCTCCCAGTTCCAGTCGAACACCGCCGGCTTCCGCTCCATCAGGCCGAAGTAGTTCCGGTTGGCGACGGAGTCGTTCCACTCGCCGAAGCACTGGCCGGGGAACGCGGCCATGTGGATGTAGTTCTCGCCGGCGCGCGAGTTGGGCTCGCCCGGGCACCAGTTGCGGTAGGTCGAGGTCTCGCCGCTGGTCCACACGTAGGTGCCAGCCTGCGCCTCGTCATTGAGGCCGATCCACATGTTCTGGCTCGTGCCGAACTGGCTTTCGATCCAGGCCTGTTCGGAGGCGTTGCGGATCGTGGCGAGGTGGGCGTCCTCGGCGACGGCCGTGGCTTCGGCCAAGTGCCAATTCATCGGCGCGGTCAGCGCGTATTCGTGCCCGTTAACGGGGGAGCGCACCCAGGCGTAGCCCTGGGCCGGGAGGGCGAGGGGAAGGGCCGCGAGGGCCCCGAGCAGAAGGCGGACTTGCATGCGTTGTCTCCTGTCCTGCGATGGCGCGAGAGAAGTCGGTCGTGAGAGATGGGTGCGGAGGGCGGTCGCCGGATGTCACGGCGACCTGGGCGGACCATCGAGGATGTGAACAAGGAACGCCTTCGACCCGCCAACCGGACATGAATTCCCCATGCGGACGGGGATGTCCATGGCGCGCTCCTCGATCCTGGGTGTGCACAAGATTCCACGGTGCCCCTCGGCGTGATGGTGTTGCAGAGTCTGCCGGGAGGCGCTCCGCGGTTGTGTCGTCGAGGCGGCGCGCGAGAATCCCAGGCCCGCGCCGGACCTGGTGGCGCGGCTACGCATCCCGCCCGCCCCATGCCCCTCGAAGTCGCCGAGATCCTGCGGAAGGTCCGCCGCATCCAGATCGTCGCGAGCCGGCAGGTCGACGACCTGCTGGCGGGGGCCTACCGCAGCGTCTTCAAGGGCCGCGGCATGGAGTTCGACGAGGTCCGGGAATATGCGCCAGGCGACGACGTGCGGACCATCGACTGGAACGTCACCGCCCGCGCGGGCCATGCCTACGTCAAGCGTTTCGCCGAGGAGCGGGAGCTGACGGTCCTGTTCGCGGTCGACGTGTCGCGCAGCGGGATCTTCGGCAGCCAGGACGGGAGCAAGCTCGACCGGACGATGGAGGTCGCCGCGCTCCTGATGCTGAGCGCCCAGAAGAACAACGACAAGGTCGGCCTCCTGCTCTTCGACCACGGGATCCGCGGCTACTTCCCGCCGCGCAAGGGACGTGCGGCGACGCGACGCCTGATCCGGGAACTGGTGGCGATCGACCCGACCGAGACACCCCCGCAGCCGGGTGCCCGCACGGATCTCGGGGGCGCCCTGGAGTACATCTGTCGCGTCCAGCGGCGCCGCGCGGTCGTCTTCGTGCTCTCGGACTTCCTGGACGGCGGGTTCGAACGGGCGCTCCGGATCGCGAACGCTCGTCACGATGTCATCGCGCTGACGCTTGCCGATCCGCGGGAGCTGGAGCTGCCCTCCGTCGGGTTCGTGCACTTCGAGGATCCCGAGACCGGCGAGGTCGTCGAGGTCGACACCCGGCATCCCGAGGTCCGCGCGCTGTTCGCGGCGGGAGCCGCCCAGCGCGGCGACGCGCTGCGATCCGCGTTCCGTCAGAGTGGCGTCGACGAGCTCGCGGTGCGGACCGACCAGCCCTACTCGGCCAGCCTGCACCGCTTCTTCCGGATGCGGGAGCGGAGGGCGTCACGGTGAGGATTGCCGTGGGGTTCGCGGCCATCGCCGTGCTCGCGGCCTGCGGAGCCGAGGCGAGTCCAGACGAAGCGTCGCTCCGCGTCGAGCGCGCGCGCGTGCAGCTCGGTCCGGTCGAGGCCGTCGTCTGGATGGCCCCCGATGCGCCGCGCTTCGGCGACCGGGTGACGTTCGAGCTCGAAGTCGAGGCGGGGTCGGGCGCAAAGCTCGGGAAGCCCGACTTCGGCGCCCGTCTCGGACACTTCCGCGTGCGGGATCGGAAGGAGGTCGGCAGCACCACCGAACGCCGACTCGTCTCTCGCATCGTCGCCGAGCCGGAGCGCACGGGAACGAACATCGTGCGATGGCCCGCGATCCCTTTCCGGATCGAGGATGGCGAAGGCGCGGGTGAGGATCGTGAGCTGGTCGTGCCGCCCTTCGAGGTCGAGGTCGTCGGTCTCGGTCCGGATGAGACGCCGGTACTCGCCGACCTCGGACGTCCGCTGCCCGGTGTCCTGCCCGCTTCGAACCCCGAGGACAGGCAGATCTTCTGGTGGTTCGGCGGGGCAGCGCTGTTCGTCGGCATCGCGTTGGCTTCGTGGCTGCGCCGTCGCGTTGCGGGCGAAGATGCCGTCGAACCCGAGATCGATCCTGTGGTCGAGGCCGCACGTGCGTTCGATGCGCTGCTGTCCCGCCGGCTCGCCGAGCAGGGGCGCTTCGCGGAGCTCTACGTCGGCTTGACCGGCATCGTGCGCCGATTCCTCGAGCGCACGACGGGAGTCCATGCACCGGAGCAGACGACCGAGGAGTTCCTCCGGGCGATGGAGGGCAATCCAGCCTTCGGCGACACGCGCCGGCAGGCCCTCGCCGCGTTCCTCTTGGCCTCTGACTACGTCAAGTACGCGGCGCAGGTGCCGACGGGCGAAGAAGTCGGCGAGGCCGTGGCCGCGGCGCGCGCGTTCTGCCAACACACGCCGACTCGTGGGGAGGACGCCGCATGAGGTTCGCCGACCCGTGGTGGCTCGTGCTCCTCCCGGTCGTCGTCTTCGTGGTCCTGCGAAGAAGGCGCAGACCAGCGACGGTCCTGCACTCGAGCGCGGCTGCACTGCGCGAACTGCCGAAGACCTTCGCGCAGCGGATTCGCCGCGTGCTCCCGATGCTCGAGGTGCTGGGTCTGGCGGCCCTGGTCCTCGGCCTGGCACGCCCCCAGTCCGGTCGATCGGACAGCGTGGTCCAGAGCTACGGCGTGGCGATCGAGCTCGTCCTCGACAAGTCGCAGTCGATGGTCGAGACCGACCTCGATCCGGACCGATTCGACCGCGTCGACGAGACGCGACTCGACGTCGTCAAGAAGGTCGTCGCGGACTTCATCGATGCCGAGGGTGACATGCCGGGTCGGCCGAACGACCTGCTCGGCCTGATCAGCTTCGCGGGCTACGTCGACGCGCACTGTCCGCTGACGCTCGATCACCAGGCGTTGCTCCAGCTGCTCGCGGGCGTCTCGGTGCCCCGGGTCGATCCTCGCGACCCGTCGGCCCGCGACGAATTGATGACCGCCGTCGGCGACGCACTCGTCACCGCGATCGACCGCCTCGCAGAGGCTCCGGCCGAGAGCCGCGTCGTCGTCCTCCTCTCCGACGGTGAGAGCAACATCGGCGAAGCCAGCCCGCGCGCCGCCGCCGAAGCCGCCAAGTCGGCAGGCATCAAGGTCTACACCGTCGGCGTCGGCACCCCCGGCCGCGGTCTCGACGAAGCCACGCTCCGCGAAGTCGCGGACATCACCGGCGGCGCCTACTTCAACGCCCGCGACGCCGCCTCCCTCGCGCGCGTCTACGCCGAGATCGACACCCTCGAACGCTCCGAGATCCAGTCGATCCAGTTCACGCGCTGGCGGGAGCTCTACCTGCCCTTCCTGCTGGCCGGCATCGGGCTCCTGCTCCTGCACCGCCTGCTCGCCGACACGCGGTTCCGGGGGTTGCCGTGACCGTTCCGCTGATCCTCACCGTCGCGTTGGGCTCGGCCGTTCCGTCCGGCGTCTGGCAGGCCTTCGAGTCCGAGCACTACCGACTGACCGTGCCGGCTGGGTTCGAGCAGGCGGGCGACTGGCTCGCGTTGGCGGAGGCGGTGCATGCGGAGCTCGGTGCCTACTTCGGTGCTGTGCCGCGGGGCGAGGGGAGGCTCGAGGTCGTCTACTGCCCGGACCAGGCCGCCTATCGGGCGCGGCTCGCGGAGGACGGGGTGGACCCGTCGGTGGGCGATGCGGGAGGCGTCTACTGGCCGCCGAACCAGCGGGCCTACCTGTGGCGGCAGCCGAGCGAGAGCTTCACGCGTCACCTGTTCGTGCACGAGCTGGTGCACCAGTTCCAGTTCCTGGCGGTGATGCGGAATCGTGGCGCGTGTCCGA
>JBEAPQ010000229.1:0-5494 GCA_041164325.1 Planctomycetota bacterium
TCGCCGTGGGGCTGGTGGACGACGAAGGGCTTGCGGGCGAGCTGGTCGAGCTTCTCGTCCCAGGCGAAGCCACTCTGGAGCAGGGTCTCGCGGGCGGCGAAGACGCCGACGTTGCGGCCGCGGTCGAGCTTGATCGGGGCGTAGATGTCGCGGTCGTTGGAGACGACGTGGACGGTGGGTGGGAGACCGAAGCCGACGAAGTGCTCGGTGTCGACGTCGACGGCGAGGATGGCGCCGGGCGTCGCGAACGGGTCCTCGTCCTCGGGCTCGATCGCGCGCTCGTAGTCGAACGCGACCTTGTCGAAGGCCTTGCGGGCGTCGGGGTCGGCTTCCCGGGCATCGTCCTCGGGCTCCTTCGCGTCGGGCTTGGTGCCGTTCCGCTTCTCGGGTTCGGACGCGAGCAGGTCGACGCCGTCCTCGGTCAGCCAGCGGGTCGCGCCGCCGCCGAGGGTGACCAGCGTGCCGCCCCGGCGGACCCACGCGGCGATCGCGCTCGCGGCGCTTCCGCCGAGCGCTTCGGCGTAGCTCGATCCGTCGGGCAGGACGAGCACGTCGAAGCGCTCGAGGTCGGCGCGACCGAGGCGTGCGGTGCGGATGACGGAGACCGGGATGCCGTAGCGCTCCTCGAGCACGTAGCGCGCAGCGCCCGCCGAGTAGGGGCTCGTCGGGCGATCCCAGGCGATGGCGACGCGGGGCGCACGCACCGAGCGCACGCGGTTGCTGCCGAAGTGGACGCCGTCGTCGACCCAGGAAGAGTCGCGCGGCACGGCCGTGACGCCGTGGGCCGCGGCTGCTGCCCGGACGTCGTCGTGGATCGAGGACGCGTTGCCGTCGACCTTCACGATCAGCGAGCCGGGCCGGAACGTCTGCTCGCCGATCCGGAACGACTCGCCGGCGCAGAGCACGCGGTGGCCGCGGCGCAGCAGGTCGGCGAGGACGGCGGCGGTGCCGTTCTGGCCGCTCGGCACGACGTAGGCCACGCGCGCCTCGGGTGCGTCGCCTGCAGGAGTGGGCTGGGCGTCCGTGAGTGCGGTGGCCTCGACCGGCGTCGTCGCCGCGGTCGTGAACGCGTCGGTCTCCCGGCAGTCGACGCCGAACAAGAGCGGTACCGACCACGCGGTGACGTCGTAGATCTCGGTGCCACGGCGGTCCTTCTGGCGCTCGACCTGCTCGGCCACGAAGTCGGGGTCCATGTCCTGGTGCCGGCTCAGCAGCACGCGCGCGAGCCGTCCGGCCGGCTGGTCGAGGCGAACCAGGTACGAGCCTGCGGGGAGGGTTGCCGGCGCTGTGCCGTCCGCCGCGCCGTGGGAGCGCACGCTCGGGTGTGCGTGGTCAGCGTCGAGGCTGCGGACCTCGATCCCCTGGAACGCGAGCCTCTCGGCAAGGCGTCGCGCGCGGCCGGCGTCGGGCGTCGGCAGCAGCACGAACTCCTTGGTGGCACCGTCCCGGCCCGCCGTGACGGCGCCCAGGCGGTCAGCCGCGAAGCGCTGCAGGACGGCCTCGCGGTTGTCGGCCGTCGTCGCGCAGCTCGCGAGCGAGGCGACCGCGTGCTGCGTGACCGTGTCCGGGAACGTCAGCTCGGTTCCGTCCTCCCGCTCGACCACGAGCCCCCGCGCCGACGCGACCTCGTAGGTCATCGCGATGGCCCCCTGGAACGTCGGCCAGCTGTCGCCGTAGCCCGGGTAGAAGAGGTCGAAGAGCTCGCGCGTGAAGTAGTCGAAGCCTCGCTCGTCGAACCAGCGCGCGTTCTCGCGCCCGTAGCGCTCGAGCCACGCGTGCTGGCCGGGCGTGACCTCCGGGTTGTGCGGCAGCGCCGGCGGCCCGAAGTAGTAGGTCGAGTTCGACCCCATCTCGTGGACGTCGACGAAGAGCTGCGGCCAGAAGTCCTGGAACGCGCGGACGCGGGCGCGGGTCTCGGGCTGCGTCAGGCCGAACCAGTCGCGGTTCATGTCACAGAGCGCGTGGTTGGAGCGTCCGCCGGGCCACGGCTGGTCACGCACCGCGGCGTCGGGCGACGCGTCCGGCCACCGGCCGCGGGTCTGACGGGCGTGGTGCACGAAGCGGTCGCGACCGTCCGGGTTCTGCAGCGGATCGATCACGACCACGGTCTGGCCGAGGATGCGGTCGACGAGGGGGTCGCCGTCGGCCGAGCACAGGTGCCACGCGAGCCAGAGCGCGGCGTCGGTCGTCGAAGCCTCGTCGCCGTGCACCGAGTAGGCGAGCCACGACGTGGCCGGCAGTTCCCCGCAGAGCGCCGCGATCTCCCCGTCGGAGACGCCCCGCGGGTCGGCGAGGCGCGCGGTCTGGCGACGGATCTCGTCGAGGCGGGCGAGGTGGCGTGGTGCCGAGATCACGAGGAGGTCGAGGCTGCGGCCTTCCCAGCTGCGGCCGTAGGGGACGTGGATGGCCCGCGGCGAGGCCGCGGCCAGCGCGCGCACGTAGGCGGCGGTTTCGGCGTGCGTCGTGGGCTCGGAGCCGAGCGCGATGCCGGTGATCGACGCGAGCGTCGGGACATCCGGGATGCGGGCCGCGTCGGGGGCGAGGCCTGCGAGCGTTTTCTGGGCCAGCGTGGTCGCGTGGAGCGCGAGGATCGTGGCGGCAACAGCGGCAAGTCGGCGCATGGCAGACTGCCTTAACCGACGCTGGGGGCGTCGCGGAACCGGGTGGGGTCCCGCGGCCTCGGATTTCACGGAAGATCGGCAGCTCCCGTTCCATCAGATGCCGCCGATCCGGTCGTGCGGCCGGGCCGCCCTGGGCGCTATGCTCCCGCCTCGCAGAAGACCATGAAGTCCAAGCTCCACTGGCTCCCGGCCCTCGCGGCGGCCGCTCTCCTCCAAGGCTGCGCCACGACGCACCTGATCCACTGGTCGAAGGGCGAGACGAGCGTCTACAAGGCGCCGCCGGCCTCGACGGCGGGCTACACCCGGTCGTGGGCGACCGTCGTCGCCTTCCCGGTGGCCGTGGTCTTCGACGTGGCGACGTTCCCGTTCCAGTATCCGTGGGGCGTCTACCCCTACGGCAACGTCGTCGCGCCGGCGCCCGAAGAAGGGCGTTGAGGCGCCGCGTGTGACCCAGGACTGGTTACGGGCTCTCCGCTGGCCGCAGGATGCGGACACGGCGGACGCGGCGCGGTGAGGCCTCGAGGATCTCGAGGAGCACGTCACCCGCATCCAGGATCTCGCCGGGGCGCGGGATCCGGCCCCCGGCAAGGTGGATGCACAGGCCTGCCACCGTGCGGGCCTGGGGCGACGCGACGAGGTCGATCCCGACCCTGCGCTCCAGCGCACGCAGCTCGAGGGTCCCGTCGACGTCCAGGCTGCCGTCTGCACGCGTGGCGATCGCCTCCTCCGGCGGCTCGTCGAGCTCGTGGAAGATCTCGCCGACCAGCTCCTCGACGAGGTCCTCGACGGTGACGAGGCCCGCGACTCCGCCCGCCTCATCGACGACGAACGCGAGGTGGAGGTTCTGCGCCTGCAGGTCGCGGAGGGCGCGTTCGGCGGACGTCTGCTCCGGAACGAACGTCGGTCGCCGGGTCAGCGCGCGGAGGTCGGGTGACCGGTGCTCCAGCAGCGCCGTGACGACGTCGTCGCGCAGCACGTAGCCGTCGATGTCGTCCGCTGTGTCGCCGATCACCGGCAGTCGCCGGTGGGGCGACGCGAGGAGTGCTGTGCGCAGCTGGTCCGTGGTCGCCGTCCGGGGCACCGAGACGATGTCCCGCCGATGGATCATCACGTCGCGCACGCGCAGGCGGGTGAACCCGAGCGCGCGCCGGACGAGCCGTCGGGTCGGCGCGTCCAGGTCGGAGGCGACGGACGGATCGACCATGTGCTCGAGATCCTCCCGCGAGATGCGCGCCTCGAGGAAGTCGGTCGTGTCGTGGAGCGGGCGCAGCACGAGATTCGAGGAAGCAGTCAGCAGGCGGACGATCGGTCGGGAGACGGCGGCGAGCGCGAGCAGTGGGCGCGCGGTTCGCAGCGCGAAGGGCTCGGCGGCGCGGAGCGCGATCGACTTCGGCACCAGTTCACCGAGCACGACGGACAGGTAGGTGACGACGCCGACCGCGGTGAGGAAGGCCAGCTCGAGCGCGACGTCGGGGGCACCGAGCTGCGCGAACCATGGTGCGATCCTCGCAGCAACCGTCGAGCCGCCGACAGCACCGGTCAGCGCGCTGATCCCGGTGATGCCGACCTGGACGGTGGCGCGCAATCGCAGTGCCGCCTGGGCACCTCGATGACCGCACCGGGCGAGCTCCCGGAGCCGACTCTCCCGGACGGTCACCAGGGCCAGCTCCGCGCCGGCGAAGGCGCCGTTGAGCAGGACCAGCGCGAGCAGGACGACGAAGGCAGCCACGCTCCCGGAAGCCGAGCGGGCGGGCTCGAATTGCCGGTCGTGGCCTCGCAGCCGGTGACGAAATCACCCTGCAGGCTCGCGAGGCGCTTGCTCGGCGGCCGCGTGAGAGCCCGCGACTCCATCCAGTCACGGCCTTGTCGGCGGCGGTCGTCCCACGAAAGAAGAAGGGGCCACTTCCCCTCAGAAGTGGCCCCTTCAGGCTCTCTCTCGCTTCGCTCTCTCAGGCGGCTCCCTGCCGGGCTTGCGCCCTGCGGGAGCCTCGCTCACTCACAGGCCAACAGACGTTCGCGGCGTTTGTTTCCTCCCGGCGGCTCCGAGAAACCTCGGGTTCCGACCAGGGATCGTTTCCCTGCCTGTCCCGTCCGTCGGCTCGCATGTTCGTTCTTGGCCCGCTCAGCGGGTCGGTGCCGTGCTCTTCGTCACGGGGCGAACGGGCATCTCCACCTCGTAGTAGCGGCGGTTGGCCGGGACCATCGGGGAGTTGTAGCCCATGGTCCGCAGCGGCCCGGCGGCCTCGTAGGTGTCTGCGTTCGCGGCGAGCCAGGCGTCGAGCCGGGCGCGCATCGTGGCGATGGTCTGTGCCATCTCGTAGCCGCGGCCGCCGATGCTGATCGCCATCGAAGGCGCGATGTCGACGACGTCGACCCGGTCGTCGCGGGCGTCCTGGCCGGAGTCGCCCTGGGTCGGGTAGGCGTAGAGGAAGGCCATCGAGGCCTGCCGCTCGTTGCCCTCGGTGTAGTCCATCTGGACCGGCGCAGTCATCGCGATCTCGTTGCGCTTGATGTGGTTGAACAGCGCGAAGAACGGCGTCGTGGTGCCGCCGCGCTGCGCCATCCCGGTCTTGGCCATCCGGTAGCGGGGGTAGGCCTTGAGGACGACTTCGCCGACCGGTGCGGTCCGCGGCCAGCCCAGCGGGAGCTCGGCCTCGACGTAGGGTTCGAAGCGCAGGTCCCCGAGCGCCCGCTCGACCTCGCGCTCGAGCGCGGCGGAATCTCCGCCGCTGCGCGCGGCCTGGGCGGCATCGCGCAGGCGCCGGGCGGTGGCGGGGGAGTGGATCAGCAGGGTCGAAGCCTCGTCGGCCGCCTCGGCCAGCTCTGCGGCAGGGCCTCCTGCGTCGAGCACCGCGGCGAGGGCCTGGGCCGCT
>JBEAPQ010000230.1:0-7404 GCA_041164325.1 Planctomycetota bacterium
CGCGCGGCGCGCGGCTCGGCGGCCACGACGCAGCCATGGGCGCCGCGTGCGATCGTGTCGTTCGGGACGAGACGCTCGACCGGGCCGCGAGGCAGGGACCCTGGAGCGAGAGTGAAGGCGAGGGCTGCGACGAGCCCCGGGATCGGGTTCGGCATGGCGTCCGGCTGGAGGAGCTCGACATCCGCCGACGCGGTGGATGCGGCGCCAAGAGCCTAGCGACCGGCCCGACCGGCGGGCATCAGCCCGCCGCGATCTCTCGGACCTCGACCCCCTGGTCGCGGAGGAAGGTCATGACCCGGTCAATCTCTTCCTGGTCCCCCTCCAGCTCGAGGTGCAGGAAGCCGCCCTCTTCGGTCCACTGGCCCGCGCGGAGGTTGATCATCAGATCGAACTTCCGGTTCAGCTGGTAGACGAGCGGCTGCTTGACCATGTCCTGGGAGAACTCGATCTGGATTTGCTTCTTCAGCGGCGCCATGGCGGGGCGGAGGAGGATGCCGGATCGACGAGGGCTCCGCCACGACCAACGAGGAATTCCCCGCGGGACCGCGGGACGCGCTGCCCCTTGATCGGCAGCAGCGGCCTGCCTACTCTCCCCGCCCCACACACGTGCGTCCGCCCCGCGGGAAGCGCGCGACGTGAGGTTGGTGACGTAGCCAAGTGGTTAGGCAACGGATTGCAAATCCGTGAACGCGGGTTCGATTCCCGCCGTCACCTCTCCGATGCGGCCCGGCCCTGCGCCGGGCCGTTTCGTTTCTGGGGGGTGTCGAGTCCGGCACGCGTCCTGCTCGGACCGAGCGGCCTCGGCCTCCGAGCGTGGACCCCGACGAGCAGCCGCCGCGGCGGGATCACTTGGGTGCGATGATCCTCTCGGTCAGCCGGAGCCCGTACTCGACCTCCGCAGCGACGATCTCGCCGCGCAAACGCCGGAGCAGCGTCAGTGCGAACGCGAACGTCGTGCCCGGTCCTTGGCTGGTCACGAGCGCTCCGTCTTCGACGACGGGCGCATCTACCCAGTCCCCGATGCCGGAGACCCCCTCCCGGACGCTCGGGTGCGACGTGATGCGCGCCCCCCTGCCCAGGCCAAAGCCTACCAGGACCTTCGGGGCCGCGCAGACGGCGGCGATGAGCCCGCCTCGGGATGCATGCGCGAGGACGGCAACCCGGAGGTCTTCGCTGCCAGCGAAGACCTCCGCGCCCCCGAGCCCCCCGACGAGCACGACGGCGTCGAAGGGCCACGTGACGTCTTCCAGATCCTGGTCCGGGAGAACCCGCACGCCCCGGCTGCACGTGACCGGGGAGCCCCCGGCGCCGACACCGGCCGCCACGACCTCGACGCCGCCGCGGCGCAGCACGTCGACGACGATCGTGAACTCCATCTCCTCGCTGCCGTCGGCGATTGGCACGAGGACGCGGGGGGGATGCGTGGCCATCTCGGACGTCCTGGACCCCTCCGCGGCACCGCAGCGGGCGAGGCCTGCAGTCGGAGAGCCCGAACGGCCGATGGTTATACTCGAACCGCCGATGGCAGCCCGGATCCTCAGCACGATCGTCTTCTGGACGCTGATGACCGTCCTGATCGCAGGCGCGCTGGTCGTCGTCGTCGGGGTCTACGTCCCGCTCGTCATCGCCAAGGCGCTGTTCTACGCCGTGACCGGGCGACTCTCCGAAGTGACGGGCGTCGGAGACGGCGAAGACGGGGGCGGCGACGGCATGGTCCGCCCACACATCGGCTGACAGGCTGTGCCTTCGTCGAGTCACGGGCTCTCCGCGACGGCGAGAGCCGTCGCCGAGCACGCACGCCGCGGCCCGTAGACTGGTTTCGTCACAGGCTGCGAGAGCCTGTAGGCTGATCGGGCCACAGGCGCTGACCACCCGCGGGGATGGCGAAATCGGCAGACGCAGCGGACTTAAAATCCGCTTCCGGGCAACCGGAGTGAGGGTTCGAGCCCCTCTCCCCGCAACCACATCCGCCCGCTTGCATCCGGCGGGAAGGACTCCGCGCAAGGACGTCGATGCACAGACGCGATCGCCTGACCAGACCTGCCCTCGTGGCGCTGCTCGCGCTCCATGCGTCGTGCACGGCGCCCCGCGACGGCACCTGGAACGCGCCGCCCAAGCAGCGGACCGCCGACCTCCCTCCGCCGGAGCCCATGCCTCGCAACATCCCGGCCCCCCGGGACGCGGTCTCGCTGCATCCCGCCGGCGCGCCTTCCCCGGTGTTCGCTGCTCTGGACGCATACCTGCTGGAGAACCCGATCGATCGCACCGCCCCGGATTGGCGGATGCGCATGCCCAAGCCTCCGGCAGCCATCCCGCTGCCCCGGCGCTCCACTTGCATTTGGGTGCTGCAGACCAACCACGGCGCCCTTCGCTTCCGTTTGCGCCCCGATCTCGCGCCCTCGCACGTCCGGAGCACGCTGTGGCTCACGCGCGCGGGGTACTTCGACGGCCTCTCCTTCCATCGCATCATCCCCGGCTTCGTCGCTCAGGGGGGATGTCCACGCGGAGACGGACAGGGCGACCCCGGCTACACGCTCGCCGACGAGATTCCGAGTCCGCATCCCCCCCACGATCGCCGGGGCGTGCTCAGCGCGGCCAACGCCGGCCCGGATACGGCAGGCTCCCAGTTCTTCGTGACGTTTCGTGCGGCACCCTGGCTCGACGGCAGCCACACGGTCTTCGGCGAACTCGAGTCGGGCGAGGAGGTCCTCGCCACGCTGGAGGCCCAGGGTTCACCCGGCGGCAAGCCCCGGAAGCCGGTGCAGATCCTGCGCGCGGACTTCCTGTTCCGCGAGCCGTCCGACGATCCGGGGCCCACAACGCCTCGGTGAAGGCCGGTGGCCGAGTGCCGACACAGGCTCTCCCGCGGCCGCGGAGCGGCCGCCAGGCGAGCAAGTCGAAGCCTGTCGACTGATTTCGTCACAGGCTGCGGCAGCCTGGAACCCGGTCGAGTCACGCCCGCCGGAGCGACACCAGCGCGACCCCGGCCACCACCAGCACCGCACCGAGCCAGCCTTCCCAGCCGACGCTGCGCCGCGCGAAGCCGAGCCAACCGAACTCGTCGAGCAAGAGCGACGCGAACATCTGCCCGGCGACGATCAGGGCCACCCAGTAGGCCGCTCCGATCCGCGGCGCGACGATCAGCGCGGTCGTCACGAAGAACGCCCCGACCGTCCCTCCGCCGACCCAGACCCAAACCGGCGCCGCCTCGAGCATCGCCGGCCGGGGCAGGCGTTGACCGAGTCCGAAGCACACCGCCACCAGCACCGTGAGGCCGCAGCTGAACGAGATCAGGCTGGCCTGGATCGGGTGCTCCAGCCGCTTCGCCAACAGGCCATTGATGCCCGGCTGGATCGCGACGAGAGCACCTGCGAAGACAGCGACCAGCGCGTAGAAGACGGACATCCAGTGCATCCGACCATCGTCGCGCGGCAGGCCACGCGGTGCACCTGCTGCGTGCCAAGCGCGGGCGCCCGGGCCGGACCGAGAGGCTGTGACTTCGTCGAGTCACGGGCTCTCTCGTGGCGGAGAAGCGACCGCCCGGCAACGACTGCGTCGCCTGGCGACCGACTCGGTCCCAGGCGGCGCAGTGATGTGGCGGGCATCCAACCGCCACGGTCGCAGGATCAGTAGCGGTAGTGACCCGGCTTGTACGGGCCTTCGACGTCGACGTTGATGTAGGAAGCCTGGTCTGCCGTCAGCTTGGTGAGCTTCGCCCCGAGCTTGTCGAGGTGCAGACGCGCGACCTTCTCGTCGAGCTGCTTCGGCAGCGTGTAGACCGCCTTGTCGTACTTGCTGCCGTTGCAGAACAGTTCGATCTGCGCCATCACCTGGTTGGTGAAGCTGTTCGACATCACGAACGACGGGTGGCCCGTCGCGCAGCCGAGGTTCAGCAGTCGACCTTCGGCCAGGACGAGCACGGCGTGGCCGTCCGGGAAGACCCACTGGTCGAGCTGGTTGCCGTGCTCCTGCGGGTTCTTGATGTTGACCTTCTTGATCCCATCGAGCTTGGCCAGCTTCGCCATCTCGATCTCGTTGTCGAAGTGGCCGATGTTGCCGACGATCGCGTTGTGCTTCATCTGCGCCATGTGCTCGACGCGGATGACGTCCTTGTTGCCCGTGGTCGTGATGAAGATGTCCGCCTCACGGACGACGTCTTCGATCGTCTTGACCTCGTAGCCTTCCATCAGCGCCTGCAGCGCACAGATCGGGTCGATCTCGGTGACGATGACGCGCGCGCCCTGGCCGCGGAGCGACTGGCAGCTGCCCTTGCCGACGTCGCCGTAGCCGCAGACGACCGCGACCTTGCCCGACAGCATGACGTCCGTCGAACGCATGATCCCGTCGACGAGCGAGTGGCGGCAGCCGTAGACGTTGTCGAACTTCGACTTCGTCACGGAGTCGTTCACGTTCATCGCCGGGAACGGCAGCTTGCCCGCCTTCTGCAGCTGGTAGAGGCGGTGGACACCGGTCGTCGTCTCTTCGGTGACGCCCTTGATCGTCGAGCGGATCTTGACCCACTTGTCGGCGTCCTTCGCGAGCGACTCCTTGACGGTCGCCACGAAGATGTGCCACTCCTCCGAATCGGCTTCGGTGAGCGTCGGCACGCCCGTCTTCGCCCACTCGGCGCCGTTGAGGACCATCATGGTCGCGTCCCCACCGTCGTCGAGGATCATGTTCGGGGTCTGACCGTCCGGCCACGTGAGGGCCTGTTCGGTGCACCACCAGTACTCCTCGAGGGTCTCACCCTTCCAGGCGAAGCACGGGATGCCCTTCGGATCGTCCACCGTGCCGTGCGGCCCGACGACCACCGCGGACGCCGCCTGATCCTGCGTCGAGAAGATGTTGCAGGAGGCCCAACGCACTTCGGCGCCGAGCTCGACGAGGGTCTCGATGAGAACCGCCGTCTGGATCGTCATGTGGAGCGAGCCGGTGATGCGCGCGCCCGCAAGCGGCTTCTTGCCGGCGTACTCCTCGCGGAGCGCCATCAGCCCGGGCATCTCGACCTCGGCGAGCTCGATCTCCGAGCGGCCGAGCTTGGCGAGGGACAGGTCCTTGACCTTGTAGTCGAACTTCGTGGAAGTCGTCATCGTGCGTTTGTTGCTGTTGCTTTGGGAATCGTTTCGGAACAGAAGACTCGGACCGACGGGTGCGTTGCGCCCGTCGGCAGATCAGGGTTTGCGTGCCCGGACGAGGAACATCGGCAGGTCCGCCGAACGGCCATCCGGACTCTCCACGCGGTAGGCGTCGTGCACGTCGTCGAGCGCCACGTCGACGAACCCGGCGCGCGCCATCACGGCGAGCACCGCGTCGGGTCGGATGCCGAGACGCAGGTCACCCATGGCCTCGCGCATCCACTCGGCGTCGTGGGGAGCGAGGTCGGTGATCACGGCCCGCCCGCCGGGCTTCAGGATGCGGTGGAGTTCGCGCGCGGCCCCGTCCATGTCGGCCACGTGGTGCCAGACGAGGTTGGCGAAGGCGGCATCGACCTCCGCGGCATCGAGCGGCAGGCGCTCGACCTCGCCCTGCCGGAACTCGACGTTGGACGCGTCGACGCGCCGCCTCGCCGCAGCCAGCATCCGCTCCGCGTGGTCGACGGCGATCACGCGTGCGAACCGTCCGGCGAGGTAGGCCGTCAGGAAGCCTGCGCCGCAACCCAGGTCCGCAACGGTCCACTCCCCCGGGGCGAGCGCACCGAGCGCCTCGCTGCGGAGCGCGCCCGTACGGAACTCCTGTCCGAGCTCGACCCAACGATCCGCGAGCGCGTCATGGGCCTTCCGGCTCCGTTCCCGGCGCTGTTCACGGACACGCTCCAACGCCTGGGAATCGGCGCGGCCGTCCTTGCTCTGCAGGTAGGGCTCGAGGACCGCCCCGAAGAGTTGCGGGGTCAGCGGGCCGGGCGCCGCGGGCTCGACCAGCGAGTGGAAACTCCAGCTGCCTTCGCGGCGGTCCCGCACGAGGCCCGCGCGCTTGAGCAGCGACAGGTGGTTGCTGATGCGGCTCTGCGCCAGCCCGGTGATCGAGACGAGCTCCTGGACCGCGAGCTCGTCGCGGGACAGCAGGGCCAGCAGCCGGAGCCGGGTGGCGTCCGACAGCAGCTTCAGCGTGCTCTGGAGGGTCTCGAGGGAAGTCACGGCGTCAGCATATCACAACATGCTGATGTCCTGATCGCAATGCGAGGCCCCTTGGATGCGCAGATCTTCGGGTGCCGTCCCGGATCGGGACGCCACGGGGAACCGTGGGAGCCCCCCGGTCAGCGCCCGCGGCGCCCGGAATCGGCCTCCGCCGCCTCGTCGCCGCCTTCCACCCAGCTCGCCTGCCGGCCGATCTCGCGCGGGCGCTCGTCGTCGTTCGCGACCTCGTGGCCGATCCAGTAGGCGAGCCGCGCGACCTTCTGGATCTTCTCGTAGTCGAGCTTGTCCGCCGTGTCCGTGACCTGGTGGTAGTCCTCGTGCTCCCCATCGCAGAAGAACACGACCGGCACGCCCTTGACCGCGAAGTTGTAGTGGTCGCTCCGCTCGTAGAACTGGTCGCCGTTCGTCAGCCCCATGCCGAAGCGCGCTGCCAGGCCCGCCGCCCCGCGCGCGATCGACGAGAACTTGGGGTGCCGGAAGCTCGGCGTGATCGAGATCTCGTTCGCTCCGGACAGCTCCGCGACCCGACCGATCATGTCGATGTTGACGTTGGCCACGAGGGACTCGACGTCCCAGGTCGGATTCTCGGAGTAGTGCTTCGAACCCCAGAGACCGAGTTCCTCACCCGAGACCGACAGGAAGATCACCGACCGACGCGGTCGCTCCCCGGCCGCGAACGCTTCCGCCACCTCGAGGAAAGCAGCCGAGCCCGAAGCGTTGTCGTCGGCGCCGTTGAAGACATCGCCGTCGACACGGGTGCCCATGTGGTCCATGTGGGCCGAGAAGACGACGGCCTCGTCGCGGAGCGTCTCGTCGGAACCGCGCAGGACCCCGCACACGTTGAGTGCCCGCGCATCGGCATCGGTCACGACGGCGATCCGCACCCGCGCCGACGCGTCCACCTCGCCGCCCTCTTCGGTCGCGACGACCTCGTCGTCCGCACCGACGGCGTGGCCGGTCGAAGCCAGAGCGGCCAGGGTCCGGGCACGGGACAGGAAGACCATCGGCACGTCGACACGCATCTGCGCGACCATGCCGGCCATGCCCGCATCGTTGCCGAACTGCAGCAGCGGCTTGCCGGGGAGGAGTCCGGCGTAGTTCAGCATCTCGCCGGTCCCACTGTCGTCGTGGAGCACGCCGAACAGAACGCAGGGCGCGCCCGCCTGCACGAGGCGGGCTGCAATCTGCCGCGCCTTGCCGAAGGCGCCGAGCCCCATCATGAACTGGGCCTCGGTCCGCATCCCGGCCCGCGAACGGGTCCGGAGCAGGA
>JBEAPQ010000231.1:0-7533 GCA_041164325.1 Planctomycetota bacterium
GAGTTGGTCCTCCCCGCTCTGCGTCCGGGCGTCCAGGAGGAGAATCGAATGGTCCGCGAGGACGGGGGAACCGAGATCGTGTTCTCCAATGCGCTGTCCCAGTCGCCGCTCAAGCTCGGGATCGGAAGCCTGACGGTGCTGGCCGTGGAAGAGGCGCGCATCGTCCTGGTCGGGGGGCGCAGCACATATCGACTCGACGCGGAATTCTCCGGTCGAGCGCCGGTCTCGCTGCTCGAGGGATCGTCGCGTCAGGACTTCCGTTCGATCCGGATCCAGGACGGCGTCCTGTCCCGGCAGCCATGAAGTCCTGGAGGATATGCAGCGGCTGGTCGCCCATGGCGTGGGGGAGCCTCGCCTGCGCGCTGCTGTTGGGTGGGTGCCACGAGCTGCCCGTTCCTCCCCTGCCGGTCGCGCTCGGTGCGGACTACGAAGCGTGTCTGGACGCGCGGTTCGAAGAGGCCCTCCGGCTCGCCGAGGCCGGGTCGGACGAGCAGGCCTGCCGCTTGTTCGAGGAGGTCGCGGGCGCGTGCCCGCTCGCGTGGCGCGTCCGCGCCGCATGGGTCCGTGTCGCGATGCGTGCGGGTGGCGATCTCGAGCGCCGGCTGCGTGCGTTCCACGAGGCGGACACGAAGGGCCCGATCGACCCTTGGGTCCGTTCCAGGATCGAGAAGGTCGACAGCCGGCGCGTCGATCTCCTCGAGCGTGCGGTCGCCGCGGATGGCTCGTTCCATCCTGCCTACCTGGACCTCGCCGAGATCTGGGGGCGAAGCGATCGAACGGCGATCCAGCTCGGCTACCTGGAGAAGGCGGTCTCCGCACGGCCAGACTTCCCCGAGGCCAACCTCGCCCTCGGTCGACTGCTCGTGTCGATCGGTCGGACCGAGGGTGCGGTCTCGTGCTACGAGGCCTACCTGCGGTCGGCCCCGGACGACGCGGGGCCGATTCTCGAGTTCGTGGAGCTCCTCGTCTACGGACTGCGGGATCTCGATCGCGCGGAGCCGTGGATCGTGCGTCGTCTGGAGGTAGACCCGCACGACGTCGAGGCGAGGATGGCAGCCGCTGCCCTCGCGTGGCGTCGCGGGGATGCGGAGCGAGCTGCGGCGGGGTATCGCGCCGTGCTGGAGGAGGACCCGAGAGAGGCCTCCGCGGCACTCAACCTCGGCAACCTGTGGTTCCAGCGTCCCGACCGGAGCGACGCAGCGCGGGATGCCGACTGGGCGCGCGCCCGGCAGGCGTATCGCTACTTCCTCGCGCTGGACCCCGAAGGCGACTTCTTCGACGTCCACGACGTGCTCGTGTCGGTGCCCTACCGGATCGAGGTGATCGATGCCGCGATCGGGCCGTTGCCGGTGGGGGCGCCGATCCCAGGACCTGCCGATCTATGAACGGATGCCCGGTGATCCGGGGAGCGTGAAGCCCAGTTCGCGGAGGCCGAGGTCGAGGCGTGCGAGGTCTGCGCTGACCAGCCGTCGCGCGTGGCGGGAACCGGGCCTGGCGAGCACGAAGCGCGGGGAGTCGATCTTCGTCAGCCGGAGCCCGACGGCAGCGTCCCGCCGGGCGAGGACGTTGCGGGGATCGAGGTTCCGGTCGTGGAAACCCTGCCGATGCAGGGCCGCGACGAGGTCCGCCAGCGCATGGAGGACCTCGGCGGGCTCGGTCATGCTCTCCGGGCCCAGCCACCAGCGGAGGTCCGGCCCTCCGTAGGAGCCGGTGACGAGGACGGACCGTCGCAGGAAGGGTCCGATGCGGGCCTCGGCCAGGGCGATCGGTGGGGCCACTGCGAAGCCATGGGCCCCGAGCCAGTGGAGGGCCGCCCACTCACGCCGTGCCCTGGATCGGTTGGGAACCGTGGTTCGCGCCAGGCCCCGCCATCGATCCCGCCGCGTTGGATAGTCGTAAGTCTTGAAATAGCAGTCGCTCCCGAGCCAGTGGGCGGTCCGGACCCAGCTCGAGCGGTGGTCGGTGACCGCATCCCCGAAGCCCCGCCCCCCTGGCGCCGCATCTTCTCCCGAGAGCAGCTGCGACCCGATCCCGGCCGGGATCGACATGCGCTCGGCCCACCGCTCCCGCCGTAGGATTCCGTTTGCCTCGGCACTCACAACGCTATGATCCGCAAGCACTTGGTCTCCCCGAAAGGCCTTTGGCGCGTCGGGTCGGGGCCTGCACCGGAAGCCGAGGACGTCGCCGGATGAAGACAGTCACCAAGAAGGAGCTGGTCAACCGCATCGCGGAGCGTACCAGCAACACGAAGGTCGTTGCGAAGGACATCATCCAGTCCTTCCTCGACGCGATCATCGAAGAGCTCGCCGCGGGCAACCGGCTCGAGTTCCGCGAGTTCGGTGTGTTCGAGACGAAGGAGCGCGCCGCGCGTCGCGCACAGAATCCACGCACACTCGAACCTGTCGCCGTTCCCTCGAAGCGGATCGTCAAGTTCAAGGTGGGTCGCATGATGCGTGCGCGCGTGTCGGGTGATGACGATCCGATGATCGACGCCGACCACGACAGCGACTCGTCTCAAGACGACTGACCCAAGAGGGCCTGCGGTGCGTCAGCCAGCGATCGAAGCGATCGCGCGCTCGACATCCTCGAGCAGGTCTTCGACGTCCTCGATGCCGACCGACAGACGGATCAGGCCGTCCTGGAAGCCCGCCTTGATCCGCTCCTCCCGCGGGATCGCGCCGTGGGTCATCGACGCCGGGTGATCCACCAGACTCTCGACGCCGCCGAGGCTCTCCGCGAGCGAGAACACGCGGAAGTTCGACGTCACCCGCATCGCGTCCTCGACGCTGGCATCGAGTTCGAACGACACCATGCCGCCGCCGTTGCGCATCTGGCGCTGCGCGAGCTCGAACTGCGGGTGGGACGGCAGACCCGGGTAGTAGACCCGACTGACGCGCGGATGGGCCTCGAGGGCCTCGGCAACGCGAATCGCGTTCTGGGCGTGGCGCTCCATGCGGACGTGCAGAGTCTTCGTGCCCCGAAGCACGAGGAAGCAGTCCATCGGTCCCGGAGTCCCTCCGATCGTGTTCTGGAAGTGCGCGAGTCGCTGTCGCAGCTCTTCGTCCTGCACGATCAGCGCACCGCCGACGACGTCCGAGTGGCCGCCGAGGTACTTGGTCACCGAGTGGATGACGATGTCGCAGCCGAACGCGAGCGGGTTCTGGAGATAGGGGGTCGCGAACGTGTTGTCGCACATCGCGAGGATGCCGCGCTCCTTGCACATCGCAGCCACCGCACGGAGGTCGGTCAGACGCAGCAGCGGATTGGACGGCGACTCGGTCATCACCAGCTTCGTCTCCGGGCGAAGCGCCCCCGCGACGGCGTCGAGGTCCGACATGTCGACGAAGCTGAACGTGACGCCGAACTTCGCGTAGAAGGTCTGGCAGAGGCGATAGGTGCCGCCGTACAGGTCGTTGCCGGCGACGACGTGGTCGCCGCTCTTCAGGAGCGCCAGGACGGTGTTGATCGCCGCCATGCCGCTCGAGAAGCACAGGCCGTGCGCGCCGCCCTCGAGTGCCGCGAGGTTCTGCTCGAGCGCGGTCCGCGTCGGGTTGCAGGTCCGCGAGTAGTCGTAGCCCTTGATGACGCCCGGCGCTTCCTGCACGTAGGTGCTGGTCATGTAGACCGGGGTCATGATCGCGCCGGTCGTCGGGTCGGGAGACTGTCCGGCGTGGATCGCGCGGGTGCCGAATCCTGCTGTGTCTTTCATCTGGCTCCGGGGTCGGTGAATCGGGCGAGCAGCATAGCCGCGCGGCGTCATGGGCTCCCAACCTGTGACGGAATCGGTCTGCAGGCCGCTGCCAGCCGCCCGACCGTCCGCCACTCCGCGGCAGGCGGGAGCCCGCCGCGATCGCTGGTTCGAGCCGATTCATCGCTACACTCCTCCGCCCCATGTCTGTTGATCCGCGCTTCGATCTGGATGCCCTCGAGTTCCGGGCGGTGCGGGAGCTCCTGCTCGAACACCTTCCGACGGCACTCGGACGACGCCTGTGCGAGCAGCTGGCGCCGCTTCCGGATGCGGGCGCTGCGCGGCAGGCCGCAGCCGAGGCCGAGGAGTTGGCGGCTCTCGCGGCTGCGGGCGATCGCCCGCCGCTGTCGGGGGCCGTCGAGGTCCGGTCGTGGCTCGGTGCGTTCTTCGCCGGAGAGCACCAGCCGGAGGTCCGGGACCTCGCCGACCTGAAGCGGACTTTGCGTGCCGCGGCGTCCTGCAGGTCCTGGCTCGAAGGGCGGTCGGGTTGTCCGGCGCTGGTGCGTTCCGCGGGCACATTCCCGGCGGTGGGGGACGTCGCCGACGAACTCGACCGCGTCGTCGACGCTCGCGGCGAGATCCTGTCGTCGGCGTCGCTTCGGCTCGGGCAGATCCGGGCCGAGATCGATGAGGCGGAGGGCGCGGTGCGTGCGGCCATGGCGCGGTTCGCGTCGGACGAGCGGATGCGGCGCTTCCTGCAGTCTCCCGAGCCGTCTTTCCGGCATGGGCGCCCCGTGTTCGCCGTGCGCTACGAGCAGCGTCACCAGGTCCCGGGGGTCCAGCACGACCGGAGCCAGTCCGGCTCCACGGTCTTCGTCGAGCCGGAGATCGTGGTGCGTGCAGCGAACCAACTCGCCGATGCGCGCGCGGACGAGCATCGCGAGATCCAGGTCGTGTTGACACGGGTCTGCCGCGGGCTCCGCAAGCTCCGCCCGGAAGTCGAGGGTGCCGTCGAGGCCCTGGCGGCGCTCGATCTCGGTCTCGCGCGCGCAGCGTTGATCGAGCGGTTGGGCTTCCGGGCCGTGCCGGTCCGCGATGACGGGCCGATCCGTCTGCGCCGGGCCCTCCACCCGATCCTGCTGCGTGCGGCGCGTGCCAAGGGTGTCGAGCACGAACTCGTGCCCCTCGACCTGACGCTCGGCGATCCACACACGATGCTCGTCGTCACGGGACCGAACACCGGCGGCAAGACCGTTGCGCTGAAGACCGTGGGCCTTCTCGTCTGCATGGCGATGGCAGGTGTTCCGGTCCCGGCGGCGGAAGGCACCGAGCTCCCGTTCCTGGACGGGGTCTTCGCCGACATCGGGGACGAGCAGGCGATCAGCCAGAGCCTGTCGACGTTTTCTTCCCACGTGAAGCGGATCGCGCGCTGCATCGCTGCGGCGACGCCGCAGTCGCTCGTGCTCCTCGATGAGTTGGGTGCCGGCACGGACCCCGAGGAGGGTGGGGCACTGGGCACGGCCGTGCTCGAGGACCTGGAGCGGCGCGGCGTCCTCGCGGTCGTCACCACGCACCTCGGGCGGCTCAAGGACTTCGCGTACCGGCACACCGGCGCGGAGAACGGCTCGATGGCGTTCGACGGTGCGAGTCTCCGTCCTCTGTATCGGCTCGATGTCGGCATCCCTGGCGCGTCCCACGCGCTCGACATCGCCGAGCGGGTCGGGATGCCGGGTGCCGCCGTGCGTCGTGCCCGGGAGCTCCTCGGGGCGCGCGACGAGCGTCTCGAGCGGGTGATCGAGCAGGTCCAGGCCGCGCGGCAGCAGGCCGAGGCGGAGCGGCGTCGCACCGAGGCGTTGACGCGGGAGGCGGAGACGGTCGGCCGGGAGATCGAGACCCGGAAGCGTGAGATCGATGTCCAGCGCGCGTGGAACGACGAGGAGGCCGATGCCCTCCTGGATGAGCAGGTGCGCGCATTGCGTGCCAAGCTCGATGCGCCGCTGCGCGCGCTCGCCAACGCTCCCCGGCCCCACGGCGACGTCGCGCGGGAGCTCCAGGAGGCCGTCGCCGCGTTGACCGAGGGACTCTCGCTGCGTCGGCGTCGGCTGCGGTTCGTGTCGGGCCTGAAGAAGGACGGCGTGGTCTACGTCCCGCGCCTCGGCAAGCGATGCACGGTCCGGAAGGTGGATAAGGTGCGCGAGGTCCTTACGCTGGAGGTCGGCAAGATGCGCTTCGACGTCCCGTTCGAGGACGTGTCGTGGGTCCAGCCTCTCGATGCCTGATCCGTTCGATCTCCCTCGCGTGGACCCTGCAAGCGAACCCCTGGATCCGGCGCCTCCCTGCATCGAGGAAGACGTCGCGGCGGCGCCCCTGCCGTCCGAACCGGACGCGGCGCCGGCGGCCGGAGATCCGGTCGAGCGCGAAGCTGCGGGCCTCGGAGACGAGGGGCGGAGCGGTTCCGAGGTCGAGACGGGCACCAGCCTGCCCGCCGCCGCCCGGGTGCCCAGGGCGGCTTCGGATGCCCGCGCCTCGGAGGATGATCCGGTCCGTCCTCTGCCCGCGGTCTTGGCGCTGCCCGCAGAGGATGCCGAGGAGCACGCGGCCACGGGCATCCCGAAGACGCTCGCCGCACCGGCTCGAGCCCAACAGACGCGCCAGTCCGATGATGGTCGTGAGGCGACGCGGCGCGTCCTGCTCGCCGACAACGACCCCAACGTGGCGGCGATCCTGGAGCTGTTCCTGCGGAAGTCCGGGGCGGAGGTCGTTTCGGTCCCGCACGGGGAGGCCGCCCTCGAAGCGCTGGCCAACACCTGTTTCGGCCTCCTCGTCTGCGACCTCGACATGCCCGTCATGTCGGGCGAGGAACTCCTCGACCGCATCGGCTCGGAGCCATCCACTCCGCCGGTCTTCGTGATCTCGGGCTACGTGGACGAGGTGACCTCGGCCCGACTCCGGTCGCACCGGGCTGTTGTGGACGTGTTGCGGAAGCCCTTCGACCTCCGCGCCTTCGCGACGCGCGCGGCGGCCCTTCTGGACGGGCGTGGCCAGGCCGAGCCGGACACGGGATTGGGGCTGTTCGGCGAGGCCTGACGTCGGAGAGAAGAGTGGGGCAAGTCCCGGACCGACCGCGCTCAAAAAAGCCCGCGGCGTCCTTGACCAACCAGGGGGCCTCGCTATCCTGCCTCGTCCTTTCCTCGACAGACCGTGCCGCTAGCGTAGCTCAACGGTAGAGCTCCTGATTTGTAATCAGGGGGTTGTGGGTTCGATTCCCTCCGCTAGCTCAAGATCTGGCAGAGACTTACGTCGCTTCGGCGGCGTGGTCGGCCGGCTCGGGCTGGAGCTTCACCGTAGAGCGGTGGCGGGCGGTCGGTGGAGGCGAGGTCGCCTACGGAGCGCGCTCCCGAGGCGGGCGGATACCCAAGCGGCCAACGGGGCCAGACTGTAAATCTGGTGGTTCTACCTTCGCAGGTTCGAATCCTGCTCCGCCCACTCTCCTCTTCCCTCTTCTGCGGGGGGCTTCCGGCCTTGGCCGAAGCCCTCGTGGTCAGAGGGGTGTGCGTTCCCGGGTGATCGACAGATCGTCCGTTCCAGCTTGCCTCTCCCTGGGTCCGCTCGCTCGCGAGCGTCCCGGTCGCGGGCCAGCCGCGGGTGTAGCTCAATGGTAGAGCCCCAGCCTTCCAAGCTGGTGGTGCCGGTTCGATCCCGGTCACCCGCTCCACGGTCTTAAAATTTAAATCACTATGAAACGGCGTTTACCTGAATCCCGTTAAACGATCCACTAAAAATAAGTCCTGGAGATTCAGTTATCTGGTTACATGTAATTGTTGCTGTTAAGAAATAATCATTTG
>JBEAPQ010000232.1:0-3756 GCA_041164325.1 Planctomycetota bacterium
TCAAGATCCTGGCTGCCGCCGCCGTCCTCTACCTGTTCCTGGTGGGGATCGGCGCGATGGGAGCTGCCTTCAAGGGCATGGGCAAGTCGTTCTCCGAGGACCTCCTCGGCGCCGGAACGTCCGCAGGCCCGCTGATCTCCCTGTTCGTCGGCATCCTCGCGACCACGCTCGTGCAGAGCTCGTCGACGACGACCTCGCTGGTCGTCGGGCTCGTCGCGGTCGACATGATCCCGTTCGACTCCGCGATCTACATGGTCATGGGGGCGAACGTCGGCACGACCGTGACGAACACGATCGTGTCACTCGGCCACATCAGCCGCTCGGAGGAGTATCGGCGCGCGTTCGCAGCAGCGACCGTGCACGACTTCTTCAACATCATCGTGCTGCTGATCGTGTTCCCGCTCGAGGTGTTCACGGGGTTCCTCACGCACCTCGCCGACTACTCGACCGACGCCTTCAAGGGCATCGGCGGCCTCAAGCTCGCCGACCCCCTCAAGACCATCACCGCACCGGCGATCGACCTGCTCAAGTGGATGACGATGGGCAGCTCGACTGCGCTCGCGATCGCGGGCGTCGCGCTGACGTTCATCGGGCTCTTCCTCCTGGTCCGGGTCCTGAAGTCGCTGATGGTGGCGAAGCTGGAGAACCTCTTCGACCGAACCGTCTTCCGGACCCCGGGGATCGCCCTGGCATTCGGGCTCCTGCTGACGGTGGTCGTCCAGAGCAGTTCGATCACGACCTCGCTGGTCGTGCCACTCTGCGGGGCTGGCGTGCTGACCATCCGGCAAGCCTTCCCCTACACGATGGGTGCGAACATCGGCACGACGTTCACCGCGGTCCTGGCGTCGCTGGCCGCCTACGCCGCCGTGACGGCCGGCGAGGACATGTCGAAGGCCGAGGCCGGCCTGCGGCTGGCGTTCCACCACGTGCTGTTCAACGTGGTCGGCGTCGCCTTCCTGTGGCCGGTCCGAAACTTCCCGATCGCGGTCGCCGACGGATTTGCTCGACTCGCGATGAGGAATCGGACGATTCCGATTCTTTACATCGTCTTCACGTTCTACATCCTCCCCTTCCTGGTCGTCTGGCTCGGCCGTTGAGCCGGATCGCCAGCCCGCCCGACCACCCGCCGCCATCATGCTCCGCGAGATCCTGAACCTCCTGCGACGCGACAACCTGCTCGCCCAGGCGCTGAACGAGTGCTACGCGATGCTCGACCTGTGCCATCCGATGGTGCACGGGGCGGTCAATTCGCTGCGAAACGAGGACGTGGCCTTCTCCGACTTCGACGTCCACCAGCTCGACAAGAAGATCAACTCCTTCGAACGGGACGTGCGTCGCAAGATCGTCACGCACCTCGCGCTGGGCAACAAGGCGGACACGTCGTCGGGCCTCGCGCTGATCTCGATCGTCATCGACATCGAGCGCATCGGCGACTACTCGAAGAACATCGTCGACCTCGCCCGCCAGCACGCCAGCCGCCTCGTCGTCGCCGAGCACGAGGAGCAGGTCTCCGCGATCGAGAAGGCGACGCTCGGGCTGTTCGACCGGACGCTGAAGGCCTTCAAGAACGCGGACGCGAACGAAGCGCGCCTCTTGATGGAGACCTACAAGACCGACGTTTCCGCGCGCTGGCGCACGATCGAGAACCAGCTCGTCACCGGCCAGACGTCCCTCAACACGTCCGACGCGGTCACGCTGGCCCTCTACGGCCGCTTCCTCAAGCGCATCAGCGCCCACTCGAAGAACCTCGCCACGTCGATCGTCAACCCGGTCGATCGGATCGGCTACAGCGAATGACCGAGTCTCCGGCGAGTCTGGCATCTCTGCTGGACCGCGCGGAGCTCCTGTGGCCGGACCGGATCGCGGTCACGGACGCCGACGCGAGCCTGACCTACCGTCAGCTCGCCAACCTGATCCGCGGCTGGTCCTGCGACCTGCAGGCCCGCGGGATCACGCAGGGAAGCCGGGTTGCAGCCCTGTGCGAGAACCACCACCGGTTCCTGGCGCTGCACTTCGCGGCAGCCCGGCTCGGCGCGATCCTGGTCCCGTGCAACACGCGCCTGACCGCCGCCGAGCACGCCACCGTGCTGGATCGCGCGGGTGCCGCCCTGCTCTGCGCGGATCGGACCTTCGCCCCGACCGTCGACGCGCTGACATCGTCGCGGGCGGACCTCGAGGTCGCGTGGAGCGATGCCCCGATCCGTCCGTCCGACACGGCTCCACGCGCGGACCTCGTCCGGGCCTCGGATCCGGCACAGCTCTACTTCACGAGCGGCACGACCGGTCGACCGAAGGGAGTCGTGCTGACGCACGGCAACGTGCTGACACACGCGCTGATGGCGATCGCCGAACTGCGCCTGCACGAAACCGACGTCTGGGCGCACATCGCGCCGATGTTCCACCTCGCGGACGCCTGGGCGACGTTCGCGATCACGGCCGTCGGCGGTCGGCACACGTTCCTGCCCCGGTTCGACGCGGCGGCGACGCTGGACCTCTTCGAGGCGGAACGCGTGACGGTCACCAACCTCGTGCCGACGATGCTCAACCGCGTGGTGCACGAGCCGGGCGCCGCCGATCGGGACACCTCGAGCCTGCGCCTGCTGATGAGCGGTGGGGCCCCCATCGCGCCCGAGACCGTCCGACGCGTCGTCGAGACATTCGCCTGCGAGTACGTGCAGACCTACGGGATGACCGAGACGAGCCCGTACCTGACCTTCAGCCTGCTGTCCGAGGCCCAGCGCGGGCTCCCGGTCGAGGAACAGCTCGACGCGCGCGCGCGGACCGGGCGGCCTGTCCTGGGCGTTGAGCTCAGGGTCGTCGACGGCGACCATCGACCGGTCCCGGCCGACGACGCGAGCGTCGGGGAGATCCAGGTGCGCGGCCCGACCATCACGCCGGGCTACTGGCAGGACGACGCGGCGACCGCCGCGGCGTTCACCGCAGATGGCTTTCTCCGGACCGGCGACCTGGCGACTGTCGACCGAACCGGCTCCGTCCGCATCGTCGATCGCGCCAAGGACGTGATCCTGTCCGGCGGTGAGACCGTCTATTCGACCGAGGTCGAGTACCGCCTCCAGGCGCACCCGGCGGTGCTCGAGGTGGCCGTCTACGCCGAGCCTGACCAGGACCTCGGCGAACGCGTGACCGCCGCGATCGTGCTCCGACCAGGCGCCGAGACCTCATCCGCAGAGCTGATCGCGTTCTGCCGCGCCGAACTCGCGGGCTTCAAGACACCGAAGTCCGTGCGCTTCCTGGACGCGCTGCCCCGCACGGGCTCGGGCAAGATCCAGAAGCGTGCGCTGCGCGACGGCTGAGGCTGGCCGGAATCAGACGCCGAGCCGCAGCCGCGGCACGTTGACCATCGCCTCGAACGCGATGCGGAAGCTCATCTTGCTGTAGCCGACCTGGCGGTCGACGAAGTGGATCGGCACCTCGGCGATGACGCCGCCCGCCCGCCGCACGCGGTAGGCCATCTCGATCTGGAACGCGTAGCCCTCCGACCGGACGGCACCGAGATCGACCTTCTGCAGCGTCGGCGCGCGGTAGGCCCGGAAACCGGCCGTCGCATCCCGGACGCCGAGACCGAGCCAGAGCTGGGCGTAGCTGTTGCCGGCGCGCGACACGGCACGACGCCGCCACGACCAACCGCGGGTATCCCCGCCACGCACGTAGCGGCTCCCGAGAACGAGGTCCGCCGAGGCGGCCCGGTGCGCGAGGCGCGGCAGGTCGTGCGGCGGATGGCTGAAGTCGGCGTCG
>JBEAPQ010000233.1:0-2605 GCA_041164325.1 Planctomycetota bacterium
GATGTAGCCCGTCGAGCCGTCGCGCGGCCCGCCCCGACCCTTCGGCCCGTGGAAGCCGCCCACGGTCAGCAGCGCACCGGGGTGGAAGACCCCCACGCCGAAGCCCTCGTCATCGACGAGCGCTGACCAGGACTCGGTGCTGGTCCAGTACTCCCAGGGCGGTCCCGCGTTTTCGATCTCGGTCAGCGCGTCGCCCTGGAACGGCTCGTTGCCCGTGTAGGTGAAGAGCCGGTGCAAGCGGCCGATCGTGTAGACCGCCGGCAGCTCCTGGTGCTGGCCCGGGTAGCGCGTCCGGTCGGATCGCGCGTTCTCGAGCCGAACGTCGAGGTGGACCCGGTTCGCGTCGAGCCGCACCCGGGTCTCGAACACACACTCGCCGGGCACGCCGTCGAGAGCCCACTGCATCGGCACGCTGCGCACGATCAGGGTTTCCCCGTCCCGCTCGACGGCGAGGAGCTCCGGCCGGTTGTCGAAGACATCGCCCGCCTGGATCGGGTTCCAGCCCCAGCCCGGCCAGCCGTCGTGCATCTTGGCACCAGCCGGCAGGTACGGCTTCGGGCCGGAGTAGTACGACTGCTGCACGTAGCGCCCGAGGTCGTGGACGTTGATCAGGTTGTCGTCCTGATCGGCCAGGCTCAGGTAGGCCAGCGCTCCACCGTGATCCTTGGACAGACCGACGCGGAGCACGCCGTTGTCGAGGAACTCCATTCCCGCGCTGTCCGGGCCCTGTGCAGGGGCCGAGCCAGCCGCTGTGAGGAGAGCGAGGGACAGCAGGCGGGCGTTCATGGCTTCACGCAGACCACGCTTCGTACCAGGCACAGAACTGCTGGAACTGCGCCGTCGCGAACGCGCGCTGGGTCGGGCTCAGCGCATCGGTCTGGTTGAAGTGCAGCCGGTAGCGGTCGTCGCCGAGCAGCTCGAGGAAGAACTTGTAGTAGAGGACGAGGTCCGGCCCCTCGTCGTAGGTCGACAGGACGGTCAACGCCTCCCCCAGCTCGATCGCGCGCCGCCGCGCGGTCGGATCACCACCCTGGGCAGCCTGGCAGAGCTCGACCAGCTTCAGGACCGGACCCGGCAGCGCGTTGCCGATCCCGGTGATCGCACCGGTCGCCCCGCAGTTGAGGAAGCCGTGCACGACCTGCGTGTCGACGCCGACCATCAGCGTCAGGTCCGCATCGCCCGCGGTGATGTGTTCGGCGGCGTAGCTCAGCGCGGGACCGCCACCGAACTCCTTGAAGCCGACGAGGTTCTTGTGGTTCGCCCGGAGCGCGTTGAACAGCGGAGCCCGCGTCTCGAACCCGTAGTAGGGGCTGTTGTAGATCACCGCAGGCAACGCGGGTGCCGCCGCGAGGATCGCCTCGAAGTGCGCCTTCTGGGCCTCGGGAGACGTCCCCCGCGACAGGACGCGCGGGATCACCATCAGGCCCGCTGCGCCGACCTCGGCCGCGTGGCGCGCGTGCGACACCGCCGACCGCGTGTTGACGGCGCCCGTCCCGACGATGACGCGCAGTCCGGCCTGGACCAAACGCGCCACACCCTCCTGCCGCTCCGCGTCGGTGAGCAGCGGCCAATCGCCCATCGAGCCGCAGTAGACGACGCCACTCATGCCGGCATCGACGAGCTCACGACCCTTCTCGACGAGCGCGTCGAAGTCAGGAACCCGCGCGCCGTCGCGCTCGACGCAGGGGGTCATCAGGGCGGGGATGCAGCCGGTGAACACGGAGTCGGTCATGGACGGGACTTTGTAAGCAGGGGTCGCTGAACAGGCCATCGGTTCGTCGATCGACGAAGGGGCGGTCAGTGTTCTCGCCGATCCCAGCCGGGCGGCAGCTTCACGACGGCGTCCTCGTCGGACCATGCGATCGACGCGATCCGCCAGCCCTCCGCCGTTCGGACGAGCTGGAACGTGTTGACGCCGCGGAACGATGGCTCGACCACGTCGCCGACCCGCGCCTCGTAGCTGCTGATCGCGACGGCCACGCCCTGGAACTGCAGGACCCGAGTCACCAGCGGCGACTCGTGGAACGCCCGCTGCTCGGACGAGCGCCGCGCGTTCTCGATGAACTCCTCGGGCGTGAAGCTCCGTGCAACGAACGAGCCCTCTGCCGTGGGCCGCGACAGATTGAGCCGCGCACCCTCGAGGAAGTGCTGGGCGAGGCGGTCCCAGGGCCGATCCGCACCGCGCTCGCCGGACACGACCGTGTAGACGTCCTCCACGATCGCCCGGATGGCGCGGACTTCATCGCTGTCCGCCATCCCGGGCGGAATCGGCGCGGTCACGCACCCGGCAGACAGCAGGACGAGAGCGAGGGACAGGAATCGGTGCATGATGGGAGATCGCACCCGAGCGGAGCCCCATGCGCCAGATCCTGAGTCCGAGCCTCTTTCTCGCCGTCGGTCTGACGGCGGTCCTCAGCGCGCAGTCCGGGTCCGAGCCCGCGAAGCCCGCCTCGCGCCCCAACGTGCTGCTGATCGGCGTCGACGACCTCAACGACTGGGTCGGCGTGCTGGGCGGACACCCGCAGGCGAGCACGCCCAACATCGACCGCCTCGCCGCGCGCGGCACGCTGTTCGCCAACGCACACTGCCAGGCCCCGGTCTGCGC
>JBEAPQ010000234.1:0-8478 GCA_041164325.1 Planctomycetota bacterium
CCGATCTGAAGCTCCAGCCGCTCGGCGGGCCCGGCACGGAACCGTGCGTCCGATGCGGCTTCGATGGCCGTCACCACCCGATCGGGCGCAGAGACGTCGTCGAGCACGACGGCCCCGCAGCGCAGCACGTGGACCGTGCCGCCGCCCGCGAGCGTGCCGTTGACGATGGCGGGCGCACGCCGCGATACGTCGAGCCCGAGCGCAGCCACGATCCCATCGAGGTCCTCGACGCGACGATCGAGGGCGCGCGCCGAGAGGAGGCGTGACAAGGGCGCCCTGGCGGGGTCGTCGGGCGCGTCGTCGGGGGTTCGTTCCAAGCTTGGGCTCCGCACGTGCAAGCGCTGCGCCACGGCCACGCAGAACCCGGGCGGGAACCCACGGATTTCCGACCCGGGCTTTCCCGGTCACGGAATCCCACCCTTCACGTTCAGAGCAGGAGCATCGCGTCGCCGTAGCTGAAGAAGCGGTAGCCCTGCGCGACGGCCTCCCGATAGAGGCGAAGCGTCCGCTCCCGGCCTGCGAACGCAGACACCAGCATCAGCAGCGTCGACTCCGGCAGGTGGAAGTTCGTGAACATCACGTCGACGACCCGCAGTTCCTTGCCGGGGTGGAGGAAGAGCTGCGTTTCCCCCTGCCCCGGTGTGACGAGCCCGTCGTCGCGCGCACGCGTCTCGAGCGTCCGCACGGCGGTGGTGCCGATCGCCACGACCCGCCCGCCGCGCGCCCGGGTCGCTGCAACGGCCTCCGCCGTCGCCGCCGGCAGCTCGTAGATCTCACGGTGCATCACGTGGTCTTCGACCGCATCGACCCGGATCGGCGCGAACGTGCCTTCGCCCACGTGGAGGGTGACGAACGCCCGGCCGACGCCACGCTCCTCCAGACGCTGCAGCAGCTCGGCCGTGAAGTGGAGTCCAGCCGTCGGTGCCGCGACCGCGCCTGGGGTCTTCGCGAAGACCGTCTGGTAGCGATCCCGGTCGGCGGCCGGGTCCTCGTCGTCGCTGCGGTGGATGTAGGGAGGCAGAGGAGCGCGCCCGACTTCGTCGAGGACAGCCGAGACATCCTCACGATTCGGGGCTCGGAGCCCGAAACGGAACACCCCACCTCCGAGGTCCTCTTCCGGACAGAGCAGGAGTCGCCCGCCCTCGAGCTCGACCTCCCGACCGATCCGCAGCTTCCGGGCTGGCTTGATGAAGCCGCGCCCGGCGCTGCCGTCCCGCTCCAGGATCAGGACCTCGAGCCGCCCGCCGGTCGGCAGCTTGCCGAGCAGCCGGTGCGGCAGCACGCGCGTGTCGTTCAGGACCAGCAGGTCGCCGGGCTCCAGCAGCTCGGGCAGATCCGCGACCGTCCGGTGCTGGGTGCGGTCCGCCGCGCGCTCGTGCACGAAGAGGCGCGCCGCATCGCGCGGTTCGACCGGACGCTCGGCGATCCGGTCGGGAGGCAGGTCGAAGTGGAAGTCGGAGACGCGCACAGCGTCGGGAGTCTAGCTGGGGCGGAGCCGATGTCCCGCCCTTCCAGCACCGACGCTAGCGCACGTCGTCGGGCAGCACGTCTTCGCAGCGATCGACCTGGGCCGCACGGGCCACGCAGTCCCGCAGCTCCTCGGGCCTCACCCGACCGAGACGCTCGAGGACCGCATCGGGCACGGCCCCGAAACGAGCCGCCAGCACGACCCGCACGGCATCGAGAAGCCCTTCGTCATGGCCTCGCGCGAGGCCTTCCTCACGCCCTTCTTGGAAGATCTGATCGTAGGTCGACTGCATCTGCTCCTCCTGCTCCGGACCGAGCTCCCGTCGGATGATAGCTCCCATGTGGTCACGCGGCAGGCCCCGGACGTGGGCCAAGTACGCGTAGAGGTGGGACAGTCGCTCCGGTCCTGATCCCGTCTCCAGGAGCCGCGCGAAGCGCGACCGGTTCCTCCGGAAGAAGAGCGCCAGATCGTCCTCGGTCGCAGCATGCCGCAGCGCGTCGACCGCGACGTGGCCCCAGTCGGTCAGCCTGCGCGCCTCGAGTTCGGAATCGGACAGCCGCGCGAGGTTCTCGAACGCGATGCGGAACCCAGGCAGGAACGGGGTCAGGTGGGGCGCGAGATCCTCGGGCAGCGCGTAGAGATCTGCGAGGCCCAGCGCGGGCTGCCATGCCCGGGAGCCGTGGTAGACGACGATGGCCACGAGCAGAGGGAGCTCCTCGTCGAAGGCTGCGCTCTTCGAGAGATCCGCGATCAGCCGCGCGCTGTAGCGGTGCATCTGGAGGACGACGCGGCGATCGATGTGGCTCTTGTGCTCGACCAGGAGGTGGAGACGCGCCGGCCAGGAGCGGAAGTCGACACCGAACACGAGGTCGGCATGCGCATCGGCCTGCCCCATTCCCTTGAACGTCGCGGGGAGCGCTTCCAGCGTGCCCCAATCGATCTGCCTCGACAGCCCTTCGGGCAGGACAGCGGCCAGGAACCCCTGCGCGTCGACCGGCGACGAGAACGCCTCGTGGAACAGGACGTCGTGGGGATTCTGCATGGCCTCGAGGCGCCGACAGAAGCGCCGCGCTCGAGAACCCTGTGTCGCACACGCCGCCAACGGTGACGCCCGCCCTGCGGCCGGGCTACAGTCCGCCGGATGCGACGCGCCGCGGCTCTCTGGCTGTTCCTGCTCGCCCCCGCATGCTCGGACGCACTCGGCGGCGGGGGGAGCAGCGGGGACGGGAGCTCCGGCCTGCCGATCCGGGACGAGGGGCCCGCCGAGCTGATCTACTGCCGGACTCGCACCGAGAGCAGCAGCGACTCGCAGATCCGGTCGTCGACAGGGCGCGGACTCGGGGAAGCGCGGGTTCTCGACCGGACAGGCATCGAGCGTGACGTGCGCATGCATCCGGACGGCAATCGGTTCGCGTTCGTTCGCGAGACGCAGCCCGGCCAGCCCGGAAGCCGCGAGGTCTACACGGGAAGCCTCGACGCCTCGATCCCCCTTCTCCGCCTGACGGTCAACGGCCAACGGGACGACGCGCCGACCTGGTCGCCCGACGGGAGCCGGATCGTCTTCGTGTCCGAGCGGCTCCGGCAGGGCCCGCGCCTCTTCGTCGCGACGGACGAAGGAGACGATGCACGACCGCTGTACGACGACGGCAGCGAACAGGAATCGCCCGACTGGTCGACGACCCTCGATCGGATCGCCTTTTCCCGCACCGTGGCCGGCGGCACGGCCTCGCTCTGGATCGTCGACGCCGACGGCCGGATCGCCGCGCCGATCACCGACGGCGGCGGGATCGGCACCGGCGACCGAGACCCGGCGTTCGTGCCCGACGGTTCCGGGATCGTCTTCGTCCGCGAGATCGAGCCAGGACGCGCACGGCTCGCGCACGTCGAGCTGGCGTCGGGCGCCGTCACGTTCCTGGGGGATGCCGAAGGGGACCGGGCGCGCCCCCGCGTCTCCCCCACCGCGGACCGGATCGTGTTCGCGGCCAGCCGTCCGGCCGCGGGCATCGAAGGCCTCCGCTTGTTCTCGATGCGACTCGACGGGAGCGACGAAGCGATCCTCTTCGGCGATCTGCGCTACGAGTTCCTCGGCATCGACTTCCTGCCGGACGTGCGCCCGCTGCCCACCGACCCGACCGAGACCACGCTCGCCGATCTGACAGCAGCTTCGGTGCGCAACGGCCTGGGCAGGGTCGCGCGCGGCTCGACCGACCAGCTGCTCACGGCCGACGAAGCTGTGCTCGGCCTGCTGACCGCCGCGAGCGGATCACGCGAGATCGCAGGTCTCGAGCTCGAGATCCCTCTGCCGGTCGACGCGGCGTCCGACGTCCAGGCCCTCGAGATCCGCGTCGTCGCAACCCTCGCCGAGCCGTCGACCGACGCCGTGCTGCGGGTCGCCCTCGCCAACTTCGAGGCAAGCCGCAACGACACGATCCTGGAGCGCGTGCCCACAGGCTCGAACCTCCTCGACATGTCGTTCCGGACGACCAACCTCCAGCACGTCAGCGAAGACAAGCGCGTGCGGGTCGCGGTGGTCGGAGAGAACGGATTCGAGCAGCCGACGGAACTCTGGGTCGACGCGATCCAGGTGTCGGTCGTGCGACCGGCGGCGAGTCCCGGCGCAGGCGACCGATAGGCGCACACCGCGGCCGCTGCGACTACATTCGCGGCATGCCTCGCAAGGCCAGCGCCCTCCTCGCCGGACCCATCCTCGCGATCCTCGCCGTGCCGGCGCTGCTGGCGATCGGCCTCGCCCCGGATGCCGCATGGACCGCTGGGGTCACGCTGCTGTGCGCGATCTGGTGGGTCAGTGAAGCCCTGCCGCTCGCGGCGACGGGACTGGTCCCGTTCGCCGCGTTCCCCCTCCTCGGCATCCTCGACCACAAGCAGGTCGCGCACGCCTACGGGCACTACCTGATCCTGCTGTTCCTCGGTGGCTTCATGATGTCGAAGGCCATCGAGAAGAACGGCGCCCACCGCAGGCTCGCGCTCGGCATGCTCGGGCTCGTCGGGAAGGCCGGCCGACGGGGTGTCCTGCTCGGCTTCATGGTCGCGACGGCCGCGACGTCGATGTGGATCTCGAACACGGCGGCCGTGCTGATGATGCTGCCGGTCGCGCAGGCGATCCTCCTGTCGGACGACCGCGAGGACCTGCGGGTCCCTCTGCTGCTCGGCATCGCCTACGCGGGCAGCATCGGCGGGATCGGCACGCCGATCGGCACGCCACCGAACATGACGTTCATGGCGGTCTACGAGACGGCGACCGGGAACGACCCGGTGACCTTCGTCGAGTGGATGACCTGGGGCGTGCCGGTCGTCCTGCTGATGATCCCGATCGCCTGGCTGATCCTGGGACGCAGGGTCTCACCGGGGGGCCAGCTGTCGATCCCGGATCCGGGTCCCTGGCAACCCGCCGAGCGACGGGTGCTCGCCGTGTTCGCACTGACCGCGCTGGCCTGGGTGCTCCGGGACCTGCCGATCGCCGGCGGCGGACTCACGGGCTGGTTCGGGTGGACCGGGATCGGCGACGACACGATCGCTCTGTGTGGGGCCATCGCCCTGTTCGTGCTGCCGAGCGGAGAGGAGGACGGCAGCCGACTCCTCGACTGGAAGACCGCCGAGCAGATCCCCTGGGGCATCCTGATCCTGTTCGCCGGCGGGCTCGCGATCGCCGAGGCGTTCAAGGTCTCGGGGCTCTCCGCGGTGATCGGCGAGGGGCTCACCGCGTTCGCGGGCATGCCCCCGATCCTGCTGGTGCTCGGACTCTGCCTGGGGGTCACCTTCATGACGGAGGTCACCAGCAACACCGCGACGACCGCGCTCCTGATGCCGATCCTCGCGGCGGCCGCACCCGCCACCGGGCTCGATGCGCGGGTGCTGATGGTGCCCGCCGCCATGAGCGCGAGCTGCGCGTTCATGCTGCCGGTGGCCACGGCGCCGAACGCCATCGTGTTCGGGACCGGCTCGGTGCGGATCGCCGACATGGTCCGGGAGGGGTTCTGGCTGAACCTGGCCGGGGCCGCGGTGATCGGCGGGGTCTGCTGGGGACTGCTGGGGTAGTGCAGGCCCACTCCGGGCGTCCGCCATATGGGCAGTTTGCCGGCCGCGCGCGCCCCACATGCACCTGGGACGCCATCTTGGCAGCGCCATCTTGGCATTCTGGCGCGCGTCCCGCGGAACGCCCGGCCGCCCCCCGAACCAGCCCGATGCACACAAACTCCTCCACTGCATCGACTTGGGCGCCACTCGAGAGGCCCGGGACGCGTGCGGCACGCCGGTTGCTCTCCGGGGGTGACGCGCCCGATCAGGCGCCTACAGAACCCATCGAGCAAGAGAGGAACATCAAGATGACCACGAGCATGACTGCCGCCCCCCGCCGCCGGACCTGGCCGAACCTGCTGGACGAGGTGTTCGGGGACTTCTTCGCGCCCGGAGCGACCGCGGCCACGAGCGCCAACCGGAGCGGCGCGGTGCCGATGAACGTCGCCGAGCGCAGCGATGCGTTCGTGCTGTCCTTCGAGCTGGCCGGAGTGCGGCCGGAGGATGCGAACGTCCAGGTGGACGGCGACCAGCTGGTCGTCACCGCCGAGCGGAAGTTCGAGCACGAGAAGGCCGAAGGCCTCGAGTTCCGGCGGGTCGAGCACCGCTACGGGAGCTTCGCCCGGACGGTCGTCCTGCCGAAGGACGTCCGCTTCGACGCGATCGACGCGCAGTTCCAGAACGGCGTGCTGACGGTCACGGTGCCGAAGGCCGAGCCGAGCCAGGCCCGGAAGATCGCCATCCGGACGAACTGACACGCGCCGCGCCGGGCTCGGCCGGGGCGGAATCCCAGACCGCCCGGGCGGCCTTTTGGCCGCCCGAAGGTGGCGGAGGCGAAGGCAGGCTCCCTATCCTGCTCGCCCGTCGAAGTCTGCCGCCCAGCACCGCCATGTCCGGCCCCACCGTCATCCTGATCCCCGCCTGCAACGAGGCCGAGCGCATCGGCCCGGTGCTCGACGGGATCCGGAGGCATGCTCCCGGCGCCACCGTGGTCGTGGTCGACGACGGTAGCCGCGACGGCACGGCATGGGTCGCGCGCGAGCGCGGCGCTGTGGTGCTGAGCCACCCGTTCAACCTCGGCTACGGCGCAGCCCTCCAGACCGGCTACCACTACGCCCGCCGTCGGGGCGCTTCGCGCCTCGTCCAACTCGACGCCGACGGCCAGCACGATCCGGCGTCGATCCCGGATCTGCTCGCCGCACTCGACGCCGGTGCCGACCTGGTGCTGGGCTCGCGGTTCCTGAGGCCCGAGGACACGCCGCGGACCAGCGTGCTCCGCCGCTCGGCATCGCGGATGTTCGCGTGGATCGTCACGTGGTGGACGCACGTCGAAGTCACGGACCCGACCTCCGGCTTCCAGGCCCTCGGTGAGCGCGCGCTCGAGCTCCTCGTCCTCGACATGTTCCCGGACGACTACCCCGACGCCGACATGCTGATCACGGCATCGCGCGCGGGACTCCGGCTCGACGAGGTGCCTGCCCGCATGCACGAGCGACTGGGCGGCGTGAGCATGCACCGCGGCAGCCGGGCGGCGTACTACATGTTCAAGATGCTGCTCAACCTGGCCCTGCTACCGGTCCGCCGTCCCTCGCCGTTCCGCGGCGGGCGCGCGGTCGCCGCGCAGCGCGCGACGCAGCAAGAGCACACCGTCCGGGCGGGATGATGCTCGCCGCACTGACACCGATCGTCGAAGGCGCGCTCACCGACGACGGTCTGCAGCCGCGGCAGAAGGTCGCGGCGATCGTGTTCTCGGTGGCGCTCCTGGTCGTCGTCGTCGAGCTCGTCCGACGGCGCAAACTCCGCGAGGAGTACTCGGTGCTGTGGATCGTGACGGCGATCGGGCTGCTGCTGCTGGCGTGGCAGTACCGGCTGCTGACGGTCTTCCAGCAGCTGTTCGGCATCGTCGAGCCACAGTTCGCGCTGTTCTTCGGCGCACTGCTGTTCCTGGTGCTGATCGCGCTCCAGTTCTCGGTGCGCCTGTCCAAACTCACCTACCGCAACAAGTTCCTGACCCAGCGCGTCGCGCTCCTCCACCAGGAGATCGAGGAGCTCCGCAGCCGAGTCGATCCCGACGCTGCGTCCGACGCGCGCGAAGAAGAACCATGAGCCAAGACTTCCTGACCTCCCTCGGCCTGACCGGCCACACCTCCGGTGCCTACGACGGCACGTGGCTCCCGACATCGGGTGCGGCCCTCGCGTCCGACAACCCGGCGACCGGCGCCGTGCTCGGCACGGTGCACGACGCGTCGCAGGCCGAGTACGAGAAGGTGATGTCCGCCGCACACGACGCGTGGCTGCGCTGGCGCGAGGTCCCGGCCCCGGTCCGCGGCGAGTACGTCCGCCGGATCGGCGAGAAGCTCCGCGCGCGCAAGGACGAGCTCGGCCGCATCGTCTCCGCCGAGTGCGGCAAGATCCTCCAGGAGGGCCTGGGCGAGATCCAGGAGTGCATCGACATCGCCGACTTCGCGGTCGGTCTGTCGCGCCAGCTCTACGGGCTGACGATCGCGTCCGAGCGCCCGATGCACCACATGCGGGAGACGTGGCACCCGATCGGCACGGTCGGGATCATCACGGCCTTCAACTTCCCGGCCGCGGTCTGGGCGTGGAACGCGATGCTGTCGCTCGTCTGCGGCAACGCGCACGTCTGGAAGCCGTCCCGCAAGACGCCGCTGACCGCCATCGCGATGACGCGGGTCTGCGCCGAGGTCCTCGAAGAGGACGGCTTCGGCGCACTGCTCGGCCTGATCATCGGCACCGACGACGAGATCGGCACGACGATGCTCGACGACCGCCGCCTTCCGCTGATCAGCGCGACCGGCTCGGTCCGGATGGGCAAGATCGTCGGCCAGCGGGTCGGCGCACGTCTCGGCCGCTCGCTGCTCGAGCTCGGCGGCAACAACGCGCTGACCGTCCTCGAGGACGCCGACCTCGACCTCGCGGTCCGTGCGATCGTGTTCGGCGCGGTCGGCACGGCC
>JBEAPQ010000235.1:0-11420 GCA_041164325.1 Planctomycetota bacterium
CGCGGTCGCGGCCGTTCCTCCCGGTCGGCGGGGAAGCATCGTCGTCGTGTCCGACGGGGAGGGCACGGGCGCTCCTGCGTGGCCCGGCGCGCGGGCCGCGCTGCGGCGCGGGGGTCGCCTCGATGCCGTGCCGATCCGGCGTCCGGCAGGTGCCGAGGTCGCGGTGGAAGAGCTGGAGCTGCCCGCCGAAGTCGCGCCCGGGGAGCCGCTGCGGATCACCGGATGGGTCCAGGCCGACCGCGCGTTGGCCGCGCCGTATCGCTTGCTCCGCGATGGCCAGACCTTGGCCGAGGGAACGGTCGATCTCCGTCCAGGAAGCAACCGTCTGCGCTTCCGGGACCGCGCGGCGGGGACCGGGACCCACGCGTACGAGCTGGTTCTCGACGTTCCCGAGGATCGCGTGCGCGAGAACGATCGTGCGCTCGGCGTCGTCCGGGTCGCGGGTCCGCGGCCGATCCTCGTCGTCCGTCAGAGCGGGGATCCGGGAGGGCGACTCCCCTCGGTCCTGCGAGCGGCAGGGCTCGGCGTCGAGGTCGTGACTCCGGGTCGGGCGCCGGCTTCGCTCGGCGCGCTCGACGCATTCCGCGCGGTCGTCCTCGAGGATGTCCCGGCGGCCGACCTTCCGGCTGGTGCGATGGAGGCACTCGCTTCCTTCGTCGAGGACTTCGGTGGTGGTCTCTGGATGACCGGGGGCAAGGCCAGCTTCGGCCTCGGTGGCTACCGCTTCTCGCCGCTCGAGCCGGTCCTGCCGGTCACGATGGAGGTCCGCGAGGAGCAGCGGCGCTTCGCGCTCGCCATGGCGATCGGTCTCGACCGTTCGGGCTCGATGAGCGCACCGGCCGGCGCGGGACGGACCAAGATGGACCTCGCCAACCTCGGCACGATCGCTGCGCTGCAGACGCTCGGTCCGAACGACGAGATCGCGGTCCTCGCAGTCGACTCGGCTCCGCACGTCGTCGTGCCGCTGACGCGGATCGACCAGGGGGGCGACCTGGCGAGTTCCATCCGCGACATCGAGTCGGGCGGCGGCGGGATCTTCGTCGAGGAAGCCCTGCAGGCGATGGCGGCCCAGCTGGCTTCGACGACGACCGCGAATCGTCACATGGTCCTGTTCGCGGATGCCGCCGACGCCGAGGAGCCCGGCGCCTACAGGTCGTTCGTGCCGGGCCTCGTCCAGGCTGGCGTCACGCTGTCGGTCATCGCGCTCGGCACGCCCACGGACTCGGACGCCGCCCTGCTGCTGGAGCTCGCGCGGCTCGGCGGAGGTCGCTGCAAGTTCGTCGAAGACGTGCGCGAGCTGCCGCGGCTCTTCGCGCAGGAGACGATCGAGGTCGCACGCTCTTCCTTCGTCGAGGAGCAGGTCCCGGTCCGTGTGCGTCCCGGCCTCGTCGGGCTCGGAGACCTTGCGATCGCTGCGCTGTCGTCGGGAGCGATCCCGCCGGTCGGTGGTCATGCGATCGCCTGGGCGGAGCCGCGGGCCTCGGTCGGTCTCGCTCTCGACGACGAGACCGAGACGCCGCTCCTCACCTTCTGGCAGCGTGGGCTCGGTCGGGCTGCGGCCTATCTCGGTGAGGTCGACGGGGATTTCACCGGTCCCATCGGGGCCTTCGCGGGCTTCGACGAGCTGCTGGCGACCACTGGCCGGTGGGTCGGGGGCGCGGAGGCCGCGGCCGACGTCTGGGCCGAGGTGCGCCGCGAGGGTCACGAGGCGGTCGTGCGCGTCGAGCTGGCGGCGGACGCGTCGGCCGACGCCGTCGAGCGGCTGCGGGCGGCGCGGGTCGGGCCCGACGGCGCGCAGCCGCTGTGGCTCGAGCGGACCGGACTCCGCGAGTTCGAGGCTCGCTTCGCGCTCGACCGGGAGGGCGTCTACCGCGTCGTCGTGCAGGCGGGTGAGGACAGCGTGCTCCGTCTCGCGCCGGTCTCGCTGCCATACTCGCCCGAGTTCGAACCGCGCGTGGATCCAGGCGAGGGACGGCGCACGCTCGCGCGGCTCGCCGAGATCGGGGCGGGCAAGGTCGACCCGCCGGCTTCGGACCTGCTCTCCGGTCCGCGCGACAGCTTCGGCATCGAGTCGCTCGTCGCGCCGCTCGCCTGGCTGGCACTCGTGCTGCTGGTCCTCGAAGTGGCCGTCCGGCGACTCGGCCTCCGGGTGCCGGCGTTGGGTCATGTCCAGCGCAAGGTGGTCGCTGGAGCCGGGCGGATCTCCCAGCGCATCCGGGGTGCAAGGGTCGAGTCTCCCGCAGCACCAGCCGCTCCGCGGCAGGCCAGGTCCGAGGACGCCGGCGGCAGCCAGGTCGCGGCCGACGCGCCATCGCCGACCCCGGAACCCCTGTCGTCGGTCCTGGATCGTGCCCGCCGCCGGGCCCAGGGCGGGCGGTGATCGGCTCGGTCGTCCTCCACCGCCCGGAGGAACGTGATGGCAGCCAAGCCGCGTAGCATGCGGGCATGGGCTGCCTCCGGATGCGCGCACTCACCATCCCGCTCGTGTTGCCGGTGCTGCTCGGTGCGCAGGAGCAAGGCCCGCAACTCCGCGTCGGCCATGCGCAGTCGCCCGCCGAGGCCAAGGCAGAGCTCGAGGCCCTGGCGGTCGCCTCCGCCACGCTCGAGGACTGGGAGCGTCGCCGAGTTCTGCTCCGCCGCGAGCTCCTGCTCGGTGCGGGTCTGGATGAGCTGCCGGAGCGGACGCCGCTGAGGCCGCGGTTCGTCGACCGTCGCACACACGACGGCTACGTCGTCGAGGAGGTGGCGTTCGAGAGCGCGCCGGGGTTCTACGTCACGGGCTCGCTCTACCGTCCGACGGACCACGAGGGGAAGCTCGCCGCGATCCTGTGCCCACACGGCCATGGCGGGCGATTCCCGCCGGAGCGGCAGGTCCGCTGCGCCGTGCTGGCGCGGATGGGGGCAGTCGTCCTCGCCTACGACATGGTCGGCTACGGAGACACCAAGGAGCGCGGCTGGTCCCACCGGGACACGCCGGAGGTGCTGCGCCTCCAGACGTGGAACAGCATGCGCGCGCTCGATCTGCTGCTGTCGATGCCGGACGTCGATCCGGACAGGGTCGGTATGACCGGGTGCTCGGGGGGTGGGACCCAGACGTTCCTGCTGACGGCCATCGACGATCGGGTCCGCGTGGCGGTGCCGGTCTGCCAGATCTCGGCGCACTTCTTCGGCGGCTGCGTGTGTGAGAGCGGCATGCCGATCCACTGGGGCGCAGGGCACAAGACCAACAACGTCGAGATCGCGGCGATGGCGGCGCCGCGGCCGATGCTGATGGTCAGCAACGGCGGCGACTGGACGCTCAACACGCCCGCCGTCGAGTTCCCTTTCGTGGCGCGCATCTACGCGCTCCACGGCGCAGCCGACCGGGTTGCCAACGCCCACTTCCCCGAGGAAGGGCACGATTACGGCGAGAGCAAGCGCCGCGCCGCCTACCCCTTCCTCGCGCAGCACCTCAGCCTTCGCCTGGGGGAAGTCGTCGACGAGGGCGGGGCGGTCGACGAGTCGTTCTTCACGCCGGAGCCCTACGAGAAGCTGCTCGTGTTCCCCGGCAAGGACGAGTGGCCGTCGGACGCGGTTGCACCCAACACGCCCCTGCCGAGACCGCGCTGACGCGGGGCGGGCGTCGCTCGCTCAGGCCCCTGCGGGCGGGCTCGGGCTCGCATCCGCGTGCGAGCCCATCGGGAGGCGCCTCAGCGGATCGTGAACGCCTCGGGCATCATCGCCCAGACGGTCGTCGGACGATCCTGCGCCAGCGCGTCGACGATCACGCGCAGCGCGCGATCGAGGTTGGTGCGGCGTGCGACGAGCCGGAGCTTCGGGTCGTCGAACAGCTCGCTGACCTGGACCATGCCGTCGGAGAACAGCGAGTCGAGGAAGTTCTTCGGCTGCGGCATGTGCGAGATCTCGTAGCCGTCGGCCTCGAGGCCGGCTTCGGCTGCGACCATCGCGAGGGCATCTTCGAGACCGCCGATCTTGTCGACGAGGCCGACCTCGATCGCCTGCTCACCGGACCAGACCCGGCCACCGGCGATCTTCAGGATCTCGCCCGCGGTCTTCTCGCGGGAGCGGGCCACGTGCCCGATGAACACGTCGTAGATGTTGTCGACCGAGGCCTGCATCCGCGCCTTCTGCTCATCGGTCCACGGCTCCGACATGCTCATCATCGAGGCCGATGCATCGAGACCGACGATCTCCTCGTGGATGCCGACGCGGCGCAGCAGGGCGCCCAGGCTCGGCTTCATGCCGAACACGCCGATCGACCCGGTGATCGTCGTCTCCTCGGCGAGGATCGGGCGACCGATGCACGTGACGTAGTAGCCGCCCGATGCGGCGACCGAACCCATCGAGAACACGACGGGCTTCTTCTCGGCCAGGTCGCGCAGCGCGAGCAGGATGGCCTCGCTCGCGGTGGCCGAGCCGCCGGGGGAGTTGATGCGGACGACGACGCCCTTCACACCTTCGCTGTGGGCGAGGAGGTGGATCGTGTCGACGGTCGGGCCGGACACGATGCTGCCGGCTGCCGCCGACGTGCCGTCGACGATGCCACCCTGCAGGTGGAGGACGGCGATCGTGTCATCCTCGAACTCGGGGTCCTTCTCCTTCCGCGGGTTCATCAGCTGCGTCAGCATCTGCATGAAGCCGACGTTGGCCTTTCGTTCGCGCGGGGCCTCGAGCGCGTCCTCGTAGTTGAGATCTTCGTTGCCCGTCGCCAGCGCCAGCGCGGCCCGCGCGCCCGACCACGGCACGAGCCGGTCGACGAACCCGGCCTCGAGAGCCTGGCGTGCGGTGTAGATCCGCTGCTCCTGCGCGGCACGGACCGCGGCGGTCCCCATGTTGCGGCCGGCCGCGATGCGCTCGACGGCGGCGTCGTTGATGCGCTCGAGCATCGCGACGTAGTGGGCGCGGAGGTGCTCGCTCATGCGCGGCAGCACGTAGGGCTCGACGGCGCCCTTGAAGTCTCCGCAGCGGATCACGTCCATGTGCACGCCGAGCAGGTCGAACGCGTCCTTCATGAACATGACGTTCATCGAGGGCGCGCCGATCTCGAGCGAGCCCAGGTCGGCCATCAGGATCTGGTCGCAGGCCGCAGCGATCTGGTAGCTGCCCGTGCTGGCCGACTCGATGTAGGCCCAGGTCTTCTTGCCGGACTTCCGGATCGAGGTCATCACGCGGTCGACCTCGGCGAGCTGTGGGCCGTTCAGCACGAAGCCGCCGCTCAGGTCGAAGAGCACGTGTTCGCCTTCGGCCTTCGCGGTTTCCTCGAGCCGCTCGAGCAGCTCGTAGAACGGCTTGGGCTTGCCGACGCCGCCCCCGGCCAGAAGGGTCGTCAGGTCGCCTCCCTGCTCGGGAAGGTCCATGTAGGCCCCGGACGGGCGGACCATCAGGATCCGTGGGTCCGGCGCGTGGCTGTGCTCGCCGTCGTGCGCGTCGCTCGCGGCATGGTCCGCGGAGTGCTCCGTCCCTTGGGCGGCGTTGTGGTGGGGGCCAGCCTCGTGGCTCTTGTCGGGCGTGGTCTGGGCGACGGCCGGGACGATGGAGAAGGCGGCGAGGCACGCCAACAGCGTGGGGAGTGCGGTTGCTTGCATGTCGGAATCAGGATGCGAGGCGGTCAGCCCCGGTTCGGGGCGGCCAGTGTGGCCGATCCGCTCCGGAGACTGTCGCAGATGTCGGTCCGGAGACGTCGGGCGCTGACCCGTCAGCGGGCGCCGGCGGGGAGATGTTCCTCGAGCCAGCGGGTCATCGAGCCGTAGAGATGCCGGCGGGTGTTGGCTCGCTCGAAAATCCCGTGGGTCCGCCCCGGGTAGGGGAGCGCGTCGAACGGCTTGTCGTGGGCGATCAGCGCGTCGACGAGCCGTTCGAAGTTCTGGTAGTGCGTGTTGTCGTCGACCGAGCCGTAGACGAGGAGGACGTCGCCCTCCAGCCGGTGGGCGTGGGTGATCGGCGAGCCCTCGCGGTATCCGACCTCGTTGTCCGCCAGGAGCCCCATGTAGCGCTCCTGGTAGATCGTGTCGTAGAGCCGCTGGTCGGCGACGAACGCGATCGCGATGCCGGCCCGGTAGAGGTCCGGATAGTGGAACAGCGCGTTCAGCGTCATCGAGCCGCCGCCGCTCCAGCCCCAGACGCCGATCCGCTCGAGGTCGAAGTAGGGGCGCTCCGCCGCGAGGGCACGCACCGCCGCGGCCTGGTCCTGGTGGGCGATGATCCCGACCTTGCCGTAGACCGACTTGCGCCATGCGCGCCCCTTCGGCGCCGGCGTGCCGCGGTTGTCGATCGACACGACGATGTAGCCGCGCTCGGCGAGCATCCGGTGCCACAGTCGGTTCGTCCCGCCCCAGCGATCGACGACGGTTTGCGCGGCGGGCTCGCCGTAGACGTGGACGACGACCGGCCACTTCTTGCCCGGGTCGAAGTCCGGCGGCTTCACCATCCAGCCGTCGAGCGCGATCGACTGGCCGTCGGCTTCGATCTCGACCTCGAAGAACTCCGACTGCACGGGAGCCAGCGCCTCGAGGTTCTTGCCGACCGCGGCGTTGTCGACCAGCACGTCGAGCGGGTCGTGGTCGGGCATCCGCAGCAGCTCGACGCGGGGCGGTACGTCGAAGGCCGACGCGGTTCGCAGCGCGTAGCGGGCGCCGGGCGCGAACGAGTACTCGTTCCAGCGGAGATCGACATCCAGCGGCGTGATCCGCTCGGCGGGTCCACCCGACAGGGGGCCCCGGTAGAGGAAGCGCTGGCTGGCGTCGTCCGGCGAGGCCGTGAACCAGATGGCGTCGGCAATCTCTTCGACGGCAACCAGGTCGATCGTGTCGAACGGGTCCGTCGTGATGCAGCGCGGCTCGGTGCCGTCGACCGGCACGGCGTAGACGTGGTTCCAGCCGTCGCGCTCGCTGAGCCACAGGAAGGCGCGGCCCTCCTCGACCCAGTGCACGGGGTCCACGACCTCGACCCACGTCGGGTCGCTGTCGCGGAAGACTTCGCGGCAGCGCCCGCTGCCCGGGTCCGCGAACAGCACGCGGTTCACCTGCTGGCGGCGGTCGAGTCGCTGGACCATCACCTCGTTCGACGGCGTCCAGTCGACGCGTGCGACGTAGTCGTCGCGGGGATCTCCCGGGAGATCGAGCCACGTGATGCCGCCTTCGCCCGACGCAGCGATGACGCCGACCGTCACCGCAGGGTTGGTCGTGCCCACCTTCGGGTAGGGGATGCGTTGGACCTCGGGGTAGACGGCGTCGAGGTTGTGCGCGATCGAGAACGCGCCGACACCGTCGTCGTCGACGGCGTAGAACGCGATGTGTGCGCCGTCCGGACTCCAGCGGAAGCCGTCCCGGATCCCGAACTCCTCCTCGTAGACCCAGTCGGTGGCACCGTGGACGAGCGTGTCGCGGTCGGAACGGGTCAGTCGGGTGAGCGTGCCGCTCGCCAGGTCCTCGACGTAGACATCGCGGTCGCGGACGTAGGCGACGCGGCTCCCGTCCGGGGAGAACTTGGCGAACTGAAGCGACGAAGGAGACGCGTCCGGGCCGCCCAGCTTGCGCAGGGCCTTCGACTCACGATCGAAGACCCAGAAGTCGCCGCGGCTGTTGGTGCGCCAGACGCGCCGCGACTCGGTGAAGAGCAGGGCCAGCCGGCCGTCGGCCGTCAGCGTGTAGTCCTCGATCCGGAGGGGGCGCTCCGAGCCCTCAGGGATCAGGTCGCTCGCGGAGATCAGGACGATGGCCTGCCCGGAGAACGTGTCGTGCCGGATCAGGTCGACGGCGCCCGGGAACGCAGGTGACGGCGTCAGCCGTGCGTAGCCGCGGCCATCCACCCAGCGCAGCGGGCCAGGACCCTCGACCGCGAACTCGGAGCCGTGGATCCGTGCGACCGACAGCGGCTCGGCCTGTGCGGGAACCGCGCAGGTGAGCGAGAGCGCAGCGGCGACCGCGCGCAGTCCGGGCCTGTTCACTGGGCCTTGCCCTGGTTGGCGACCGCCTCGGCCTTCCGCGCGATCTCGTCCGCATCGCCGAGGTAGAAGTGGCGGATCGGCGTGAGGTCGTCCTCGAGCTCGTACACCAGCGGGACACCGGTCGGGATGTTGAGGCCGAGGATCTCTTCCTCGCTCATGCCGTCGAGATACTTCACGAGTGCGCGGAGCGAGTTGCCGTGTGCGACGACCAGGACGCGCTTGTCGGCCTGCAGGTCCTTGGCGATCGCGTCGTGCCAGTAGGGCAGGAAACGATCGACCGTGTCCTTCAGGCACTCGGTGAGCGGGCGCTCGGTGTCGCTGAGGTCGTCGTAGCGACGGTCGCGTGCCGGGTTCTCCGGGTCGTCAGCCGCCATCGCAGGCGGCGGCACGTCGTAGCTGCGCCGCCAGATCTTGACCTGCTCGTCGCCGTGGCGCGCGGCGGTCTCGGCCTTGTCGAGGCCGGTCAGCGCGCCGTAGTGCCGTTCGTTGAGGCGCCAGTGCCGGTGGACAGGGAGCCACATCCGATCCATGGCGTCGAGGGCGAGCCACATCGTGCGGATCGCGCGCTTGAGCAGCGAGGTGTGGACGACGTCGAAGTCGTATCCCCCTTCGTGGAGGAGTCTTCCTGCTTCCGCCGCTTCGGCTCGGCCCTGCTCGGTCAGGTCGACGTCGACCCAGCCCGTGAAACGGTTCTCGAGGTTCCAGCGGCTCTGGCCGTGACGCAGGAGGACGAGGGTCTTCATGCGGCGGAGCATAGCCCCGCTCCGCAGGGAATCAGTTCGCCGCGCGCGCCAGGAAGCGATCGAGCAGCATGAGTCCGCTGAGGCTCTGCCCGTCGGGCAGCTCCTGGTCCAGCAGGCGGTCGCGCGCCTCGGCGAGCGGCATCCGGTGCACGGTCATCGACTCGCTGGGCTCGAGCCGCTGCGCGGTCCACTTCAGGTCCCGTGCGAGGAAGAAGTGGCACCGCTCGTTCGAGACGCCCTTGTAGGGGGCGAAGCTCCCCAGCAGGTCCATCCGGCCTGCCACCAGTCCGGCTTCTTCCTCCAGCTCGTGGCGCGCGACGACTTCGGCGTCGTCGTTCGGCTGCATGCCGCCGATCGGGAACTCGAAGAGGTCCACGCCCAGCAGGTAGCGCCGGCTCTGGACCAGGACCGTCGTCCCGTCCTCGAACCAAGGGATCACCCCGCAGGACCCGGTCATGTCCACGTAGTAGTAGTCGCCGGTCGAGCCGTCCGTCTGGACGTAGCGGTCCCGGCAGTAGCGGTGCCAGGGGTTGTGGACGAGGACCTCGGTCGACAGGCGGGAGAAGGGCGCGGCGTCGGACATCCGCCGGATGCTAGCAGGGGGTGGAGCGCCGGCTCCGGAGGGACGCGGATTGGCGCAGATCCGCACGACCGCACACAGATTCGGGGGTCGTCTACCGAAGTGCCTGACGATTCCTCGCCCGGCATGACCTCCGGTCGAGTCCCCTAAAACAAGCAAAAATAGATGTTTAAGAGGTAGATCGCAGCTGCTGGCCGGGTGCGGAGGTCGGGACCGACCGCTCCAGGGGTTGAGATCGGAGGTGGGGTTCCGACAATGGACGGTCCGCTCGGAAGGGCGGCAGGTCCCGATCCCGGGGCCGCCACCGGTCGGCTGGGTCGCGCCTCGATGCGCCCCGCTGGCCCACCTGGGGGATGCGTCGAGCCGGCGCTCCCGAGTTCCGGTGGCCTCCCTGAGGCCGCCGCCCGCGTCCGCGCCGTCCGTCGGCCGGACTGACCCCGACCCCTCTGGACCCCATGCGAACGACGATCGACCCCCGACCCTTCGAGGTCTTCACGCGGAACAAGCTGGACCGCATTCCCCAGCTCGAACGCCTGACCCAGGATCAGCGTGACGCCATCGCGGCGGTGTCCGCGGTCCTGCCGTTCCGAGTCAATCGCTACGTCGTCGACGAGCTCATCGACTGGGACCAGGCGCCGGACGACCCGATGTTCCGGCTGACGTTCCCCCAGGAGGGGATGCTCGAAGCGCCGGACTTCGGGCGGATGCTTGACCTCATCCGCAGCGGAGCGCCGGAAGTCGACGTCCAGCACGCGGCCCGCGAGATCCAGATGCGGCTCAACCCGCACCCGGCGGGCCAGATGGAGCTCAACGTCCCGAGGCTCGATGGTGAGCCGCTGCGCGGCCTCCAGCACAAGTATCGCGAGACCGTCTTGTTCTTCCCGGCCAGCGGTCAGACCTGCCACGCCTACTGCACCTACTGCTTCCGCTGGGCGCAGTTCGTCGGCATCGAGGGGCTGAAGTTCCACGACCGCGAGGCGACGCGCCTCGTCGCCTACGTCCGCGAGCACACGGAGGTCTCGGACGTGCTGTTCACCGGCGGCGACCCGATGGTGATGAGCACCAAAGTGCTGCGCCGCTACGTCGAGCCGCTGCTCGCCGAGGACATGGAGCACGTGCGGACGATCCGGATCGGCACCAAGGCCCCGGCCTACTGGCCCTATCGCTTCGTGACCCAGGACGACGCCGACGACCTGATGCGCCTGTTCGAGGAGGTCGTCGCGGCCGGCAAGCACCTCGCGCTGATGGCGCACTTCAGCCACCCGGTCGAACTGTCGACGCCGGTGGCCGAGGAGGCGGTGCGTCGCGTCGCGAGCACCGGGGCCGTGGTGCGTTGCCAAGCTCCGCTGATCCGCCACGTGAACGACGACGCGGAGACCTGGGCCTCCATGTGGCAGCGCCAGGTCGAGCTCGGTGCCGTGCCCTACTACATGTTCATGGAGCGGGACACGGGCGCGGTCGACTACTTCAGCGTGCCGATGGCGCGTGCGTTCGAGATCTTCAGTGACGCCTACCAGCAGGTGTCAGGTCTGGCGCGCACGGTGCGCGGCCCGTCGATGTCTGCGACGCCGGGCAAGGTCCTGATCGATGGGACGCTCGACATCGATGGTCAGAAGCTCTTCGTGCTGAAGTTCCTGCAGTGCCGCAACCCGCGCTGGGCGAACCGGACGTTCCTCGCCGAGTACGACGAGAGCGCGACCTGGCTCGATGACCTGTGTCCTGCCTTCGGGGAGGAGGAGTTCTTCTTCGAGCCCTGGCTCCGCGCCCTGGCCGAGCGGAAGCGCAAGGCGGCGCACAGCAACGGAATGGCCAAGGTGCGGGCCGCCGAGGCTTCCTGACAGTCGGACGGCGGACGGCGGACGGCATGGCCCTTGGTGCGTTGCTGCCTCGTCTGGTCCGGGCGCTGTCGGGGGGCTAGTCTCCGGCCACCTCGCTCATGAACACCTCTCTCTCCCGTCGGGTGGCGCTCGCGGCCGCTCTCACGCTGGCGCCACTGGCCCAGGCCCAGTCCGGCTTCTCGTTCGACCACGACCAGGCACCCAAGGACGCGATCATTCCGGCCGTCGTGCCGGTGATCTTCGCGTCGGTCGCTCCCGGTGACGCGCCCCTGATCCTGCGGACGACGACGCTGCTCAACAACGTCTGGTTCGAT
>JBEAPQ010000236.1:0-9080 GCA_041164325.1 Planctomycetota bacterium
TCCTGCGCCCTGCCAAGATCGCGCAGCACTTCGAGCTGCGCCGCCCGATCTACCGCCGCACGGCCGCCTACGGCCACTTCGGCCGGGAGGACTTCCCCTGGGAGAAGCTCGACCAGCTGGATGCGATGAAGGCGTGAGAGGCTGTGACTTCATTGAGTCACGGCCGCGGCCGCGGAGCGGCCGCCAAGCAAGCCCGTCACAGCCTGTGGACTGATTTCGTCACAGGCCCGGGCGGCGGCCGCCGAGCGAGCGCCTCGCGGCCCGTAGGCTGACTTCGTCACGGGGCTGCGGGCCTGTGTGGCGAGGTTGCTTCGCGGCCTCGCCCGGCTGGAAAGCGGCCGCGAGGCAGGCACGCGCGGGTTCTTCGACGCTGCCCGTCGCGGGCTTCCGCCACGGGCACCGGGGGAGCGTGCGAGGGACTGGATTCCCCTGCGTCCGGTACCGGCGCGGGACGCGGTGGGCCGTGGGCGGAAGCCAGGCTGCCGTTGTGGGGACGACGTACGGTTGCCCCTCCGCTCCACCGGTATACATGCACGCGGAAGGTCCGTTCCGGACCTCTCCGAGACCCGCCATGTCGAACGAACCGGAAGTCCACTTCTGCAACGTCTGCAACCAGTCGATTCCCGAGTCGGCGCTGGATCGTGGGTGTGCGGTCCGGGTCGAGGGGCGGATCGTTCCACTTGCGACCCCCGATGCGGGGCAGGCTGGGGGCGGGGCGTCCGCAGCGCGCAGCCCGGCGGTGCTCGGATGGACGGTCGTGATCCTCGCCGCGATCGCAGGCGCGGCCTTCGGGCTGGATGCGCGCCTCGGCGACGTCGAGCGCGGGCTGCGGGACGACCTTGCGGCGATGTCCGCTCCGTTCCAGCAGCAGACCGACCTCCTGGGGGAGATCGATCGCCGCGTCGCGGCGTCGGCCCAGGGAGGCGATCTGGCTCCTCTGGGAGAGGCGATCGCGGACGCCCGGGAGATCCTGCGGGCGGACGTCAAGGAGCTCGGCGCGGCCGTCGGTGCAGGTGACCCGCAGTGGGGTGAAGCCCGCGACGTCCTGCGGCGACTGGAGGACGCGCTCGTGCAGCACGGGGCCCGCCTCGCTCTGGTCCAGGACGAGGTGCGCGCCCTTACGCGCGAGGTCGCCGCTCTCTCGGCGCGTCCCGGAGCGCCGGTGGGGCCTGCGAACGGGGGACGTGCCGAGGACCCGGGCGTCGGCATGCGTCCGGCTCCGGATCGTGCGGCGGATCCGGCCAGCGGGGGGCTGCCGCCCGAGATCGCGCACCACGTCGCGCGGCTGACCGATGCCGACGACGGCGTGCGTTTCGAGGCGGTCGACCAGCTCCTGCAGAGCAAGGATGCGCGGATCTACCCGCTGCTCGTTCCGCTCGCGAAGGACCCGGATCTGTTCGTGCGGCGGTTCGTCCTCGAAGGTCTGGCCGAACATCGTTCCGCCGCGAGCGTCGAGGCCCTGTTGACCGCGCTGGCCGACCCCGAAGAGGTCGTGCGCCACACGGCCTACCTCGGTCTGCAGAGGCTGACCGGGCAGACGATCGTGTTCGATCCCGGTGCCTCGGCGGACCAGCGTTCTGCGGCCCAGCGACGCTGGCGGCAGTGGTGGGACAAGAACCGGGACAGCTACTGAAGGGGGGCGTGACGAGGCCCGCGTAGAGCCTGTGGTCCGAGTCGCTCCCTCGTCCGTCCCGCCGTTTCGTAACGTTGTTTCTGATCGGCAGCGCGGAATACTGGCTGCGCTTCGATCCCTGCGAGCGGAGGTCCTCCCCGGACCTTCCCGCGGGTGGGTGGCCTCCGGATCGCGGGGTCGCTCGCACCGACGCGCGCCTGCCGGACGGTGGGCTCCTTCCCTCTGACTCCTCCCGGTTCTGCTGCACAGGCGAGCCGCACCTCCCTCTCCCTGCCACCATGCTGCGTCCCAAGCGGACCAAGATCGTCGCGACCCTCGGTCCGGCCAGCCGTTCCTCGCGTTCCATCGAGGATCTGATCCGAGCCGGCGTGGACGTGTTCCGGATCAACGCCGCGCACGCCACCCACGAGGTGATGCGCGAGGACATCCGGAAGATCCGGAAGGTCGCCGCGCGTCTCAAGGCCGGCATCGGCATCCTCGTCGACCTCCAGGGGCCGAAGATCCGTGTCGGGAGCTTCCGGCACGCGGAGCCCATCTTCCTGGTCCGTGGCCAGCGGCTGATGATCGACTGCACGCCGGGCGTGGTCGGCGAAGCGGCTCACGACGGTGCGATCACGCGGGTCGGAACCCGCTACGAGGGACTCGCCAAGGACGTCCGCCCCGGGGAGCGCATCCTGCTCGACGACGGGATGATCGAGCTCAAGGTGCTGGAGGTGGACGGCCCCGAGATCCTGACCCGCGTGGTCCACGGCGGCCTGCTCAAGCAGCACAAGGGGATCAACCTGCCGGGTTCCGCGGTCTCGATGTCGGCGTTGTCCGACAAGGACCGCAGCGACCTCGAGGTCGCGGTCGCGGAGAATGCGGACTACGTCGCTCTGTCCTTCGTACGGAAGCCTGACGAGGTCCTGGAGCTCAAGGAGCTCATCGCGGCACGCGGGTCCGACATCCGTGTGATTGCGAAGATCGAGCGCCCCGAGTCGGTGGCGCGACTGGATGCGATCCTGGAAGCCGCCGACGCGTTGATGATCGCCCGCGGTGACATGGGGGTCGAGCTGGGCCCGGAGGTCGTTCCGGCGATCCAGAAGCGGATCATCCGCGCGTCGATCGAGGCCCGGAAGCCCGTGATCACGGCCACGCAGATGCTGGAGTCGATGATCACGAACCCGCGTCCGACCCGCGCCGAAGCGTCGGACGTGGCCAACGCCATCTACGACGGCACGTCCGCCGTCATGCTCAGCGCCGAGACCGCCAGCGGGAAGTACCCGGTGCGCGCGGTCCGGATCATGTCCCGGATCATCCGCCGGTCCGAGGTCGACATGTACGCGGAGTGGGAGTTCAGCCGCCGTCGCCGCCGCGGTGCCAAGGGCGTGCCCGTCACCCAGGCGACGGTCCGCGCGGCTGCCTACGCGGCGCTGCTGACGGACGCTCGCCTGATCGCGGTCTACACCGAGAGTGGCAGCACGGCCCAGCTCCTGGCGGGCGAGCGGACGGTGACCCACGTCTACGCGTTCACCCCGTCGGAGCGTACGGTGCAGCGTCTGGCGCTGGTCTGGGGCGTGACCGCGGTCAAGCTGACCCGGACACAGTCCGTTCGCTCGATGGTCAACGAGGGCGAGCGCCGGCTGGTGCAGCGCGGCATCGTCTCGGACGGCAACGTCTACGTCGTGATCGTCGGGACGAGCCGGCGCCCCGGGATGGCCAACATCATGAAGTTCCGCATGGTGGGGGACGCCGAAGAGGCCGCGGCCGATCGCGGCGAGTGACGCGGGTCGGTCGTGTGTGGCTCCGTTCGGCTGCATCCGACCGAGCCCGCGGACCCCGAACGAATCCGCCGGCCAGCCCCTGACAGGGCATGTCGGCGCTTGACTTCGGAAACGGCGAGGCTAGGTTGTTCGCCCTTTCCGGCCCCGGGGGCATCAGGCCTGCCGGCGGAACCGAGGACTCCGAGGATGACCAAGACAACTCTCGCGACCACCGAGGACCACGTCCGCGCGGCCTCCCAGTGGTACGTCGTCGATGCGTCCAACCACACGCTGGGACGGATGGCAGTGCGCATCGCGTCGGCGCTGATGGGCAAGGACAACCCCCTCTACACGGCGCACATCAACGTCGGTTGCGGGGTGATCGTGATCAACGCCGAGAAGGTCGGTGTCACGGGCAACAAGCGCGAGCGCCGGATCTACACCCGCTGGACGGGCTACGTCGGTGGCCTCCGCGAGGAGAGCCTCGGTGAGCGCCTCGAGTCCAACCCGGAGAAGCTGATCAAGGACGCTGTCCGCCGCATGCTGCCCAAGAACCGCATCGGTCGCGACATGCTCCGTCGCCTGAAGGTCTACCGCGGCGCCGAGCACCCGCACGTCGCGCAGCACCCCGCAGAACTGCAGATCCCCAGCTGAAGAGGAACGACATTTGGTTCTCGCCACTGATCCCTACGTCTGGGGAACCGGCCGCCGCAAGACTGCGGTCGCCCGCGTCCGCATCAAGTCCGGCTCCGGCCAGTTCGTCGTCAACGGCAAGCCCGTCGACGAATTCTTCACGACCCCGGACACCCAGAAGGCTGCTCGCCAGTCGCTGACGGTCACCGAGGCCGCCGAGACCTACGACGTGTTCGTCCGCGTCGAGGGTGGCGGCCCGACCGGCCAAGCTGGTGCGGTCAGCCTTGGTCTCGCCCGCGCACTCCGCGGCGAGAACCCGGCCTTCGAGGCCGCTCTTCGCGAGCACGGTCTCTTGACCCGAGATTCGCGCATGATCGAGCGCAAGAAGTACGGTCTGCGCAAGGCTCGCCGCGCGACCCAGTTCTCGAAGCGCTGATCGAGACCGGCCGCTGGGGGAGCTCCCCCAGCGACGCGCTGGCTGCCGGGGGCCGCTGGTTCCCGGAGCCTTGGGGATGCCCGTCGCTGCCGCTCGCTGCGGGCCTGGCGTGGGCTGTGTCGCGCTTCGGCGCGTCTCCCCGGGGTCCGCTGCGATTGCGCCGGCGACCGAGCCGTGCCCGCTCCGCGTGGCACTCGGGAGTCGGGCGCCGCGCCCCACGTCGTCCCTTCGGGCGTGGGCCTTCGTGCGCTACAACACGCGACTCGACATGGCAGGCCACTCACACTCCGCGAACATCAAATACCGGAAGGAGCGCGTCAACGCGGCCAAGGCGAAGGCGTTCTCGAAGGTGGCCCGGATGATCACCGTCGCAGCGCGCCTCGGCGGCGGCGATCCCGACGGCAACGCGCGGCTCAGGCTCGCCTTGGAGAAGGCGCGGCTCGTCTCGATGCCGAAGGACAACATCGAGCGCGCGATCCGCAAGGGAATCGGGGACGCCGACACCAGCAACTACGAGGAAGTCCTCTACGAGGGCTTCGCGCCGTGCGGAGTGGCCGTCCTCCTCGAGATCCTGACCGACAACCGCAACCGGACCGCGCCGGAGATCCGGCGGATCCTCGAGCGTGCCGGTGGCAATCTCGGCAGCACCGGTGCGGTTGCCTGGATGTTCGAGCGGAAGGCAGTGTTTCCGATCGGCAAGATCGAGGGCCTCGACGAAGACCGCGTCATGGAACTGGTCCTCGAGGCAGGTGCCGAGGACTTCGACGATCTCGGCGAGTCCTTCCAGATCCGCTGCGAGCCCAGTGAGTTCGAGGCGGTGCGCGGAGCCTTCGGCGCAGCGGGCTTCGACATCCAGGGCGGGGAGATCGCCTACCTCCCGAAGACGCTGTCCGTCGTCGAGGACCCCGCAGATGCGCGTCGCGTCCTCCAATGTCTGGACGCGCTCGAGGACAACGACGACGTGCAGGGGGTCTACTCGAACCAGGCGTTCAGCGAGCAGGTTCTCGACGAGCTGATGGGGCCGGGCGGCGCGTGAGTCGCGTCCGCGGCTCCGAGGAGCCGGCGGGGGCCGCGTGATTTCTTCGCGGGCTCGGGCGAGGACGAGGCCTCCCGCCGTGGCAAACTCTCGTCCACCCGTCTGAATCCGGCGTTCGGCGGCGCGCAAGCTCTCGGCTGCGTGCACGGGGACGCGGTCGGAGGGGCGTGATCCGCAGGCTGCCTGCGGACGGGTGGAATCAGTCCCAGGTCTGGAGGGCATCATGGTGGAGATCGAGCGTGCGTTCGTGGGTGGTGGTGAGGAATCCTGGGCTTCGGCACTCGCCGAGCAGGTCGGGGTGCCGGTCGAGTCCGGAATCCCGCCCGAAGTGCGTCGCGGCGACGTCTACCTCCTGGATGCAGCGACGCGCCGCGGGGCGGATGCTTTTCCTGCCGGCAATGCGTTCTCGCAGTGCCGCACGCTGAAGCGCGACCCGTCCGTTCTGGTGTTCCTCGCGATCCGTGCCGAAGACGCCTACGGCGCAGAGATCGCGCGCTTCTGTCTAGCCGACGGCGTCGTGTTCGTGGCCGAGGACGGCGCTCTGGACCTGGCCCGGATCGCGGAACGGCTCGCCCCGCGCCGGGGCCGGACCGGAGTCGACGAGCTGCTCGGGCAGATCGAGGGCCGTGTCGGTGCGGGTTCTGCCGAGCAGTTCGGTTCCGCGCTCCAGAAGTCGCTGGCGGCCGCCGAGGCCCCGGGGGCCGTGGCGCGTTGGACCGATGCAGAGACCGGGTTGTTCGACGGGCCGTTCGCGGGCTTCAAGCTCGACGAGGAGTTCAAGCGGGCCCGGCGCTTCCACCAGCCGCTCTCGTTGGTGCTGCTGGACGCGGGTGTGACCGCGTGGCCGGAAGATGGCGAGGCGCGCCGCACGGTGCTTGCGGAGATTGCGTCGATCTTCCTGAACGAGTGCCGGGACATCGACGTGCTGGCGCGCTTCACGCCGGACGTGTTCCTGTTCCTGTTCCCGGGCACCGGTCCCGATGGCGCACGGATTGCAGTGGAGCGGATCGTTGCGTCCCTCCGCGAGCGGACCTTCTCGGTGCCGCTCGAGGTGCGCCCGGCCGCCGGAATCGCCACGGTTCCACTCGCTGGAGTCCGGGATCGCCGGGCGTTCCTGGCCCTGGCGGAGGCTGCGCTCGACGCGGCTCGGAAGACGCAGGACGAGCCGGTTCAGATCGCCGGGATCTGACCATCCGGCGGGGTGGCTCCCCGGACTCCGGTGGACGGGCTGTTCGTCGGCGGGGGCGGGCGTCGGGCGCGAATAATGGCCCGCCGGCCACGTAGCCTTGCCCCGGACCCGGCGGACATGGCGCCCCGGGGACGATGCGCATGTTCGATCGTTTCGTCAGGATGGCCCAGTGCCGCGCGGCTCTCCGCGCGGGAGACCACGAGCGTGGTCTGCGCTTGTCGGGTGATCCGGTGCTGGATCCCGGGCACCGAAAGGTCCGCGCGCTGCGCGAAGAGGCGATCGACGGCCTGCTCGCACGGGCCCGCCGGGCGCTGGCGGGTGGAGCGCACGCGGCGGCTCGGGGGGCGCTGCAGGCCATCCTGGCCGCCGAACCCGGTCACCCCGTGGCGTCGGAGCTGATGCAGGCGGGGCGTCTCCAGGAAGAGCGTGAGGGCGCGGAGCGGAAGGAGCACGCGGCGCTGCTGCGGGCGTTCGACGAGGCGCTCTCTCGCGGGAATCTCGACGTGGCCGAGGGCCACGCGCAGCGTGCGCCGGTTCCCGAACGCGATCGCCTCGCCGAGCGCGCGGCGGCGCAGCGGGCCCGCGCGGCGGCAGGTTGGAAGGACGCGTGCACGCGGCTGGAGGCGCTCGGCTTCGACGCGGCGGTTCGTCTGCTGCGGCGCGCACGGGCCCTGGACGGTGCTCTCGAAGTCGACCAGGGACTCCGGGAGCAGCTTGCAACGCAGCTGGCACGTGCGGCCCTGGAGCGTCCCGCTGCCGAACGCGCGGCGTTCGTCGCGCAGGCGCTCCGCGCGGGAGTGGGACTCGTCGAGGGTCTGGAGACGGTTCCCTGCGTGGCGCGTCTCGCGGTGCCACCGGAACGTGGTGAAGCCCAGGCGATCCTGCGTGCGATGGAACACGGCGAGTACGACGCCTGGGTCGGTCAGGGCGCGGAAGGAGGAGCGGTCGACGAAGTGGTCGCGGCGCTGGCGGCGGCTGCCGAGGCCGCCCGCCGAGGGGCTTTCGAGGAAGCGGCGCGCGCGGTCCGCGAAGCCGTCCCCGACTCCGCCTTGCGTCAGAGGGTGAGCGCGCGCCTCGACGGCGACCGCGATCGGGTCGATCAGCGCCTCGGCGAGGCGCGCGTGGCCGCGCAGGAAGGACGCTTGGCCTCCGCGCGGAGCACCCTCCTGGCGCTGCTCGAGGAATTCCCGGGGCATCAGGGCGTGCGGAGCGAACTGGCCCTGTTGGATCGAGGTGCGGACGTCCGGGCGCGGGAGCTCGTGGAAGCCCGGGCTCTGGTGCGCGCACGCCGGCTCTCCGAGGCGGCGGCGCGCGCCTTGCCTTGGGCCCTGCCGGGCACGGATGGCGACGACGCGCGTGCGTTGCTGCGCGAGGTCCAGCCCCAGCTCGACGTGGTTCGGAAGGGGGTCGAGCAGGTCCAGGCAAGTCTGCACGGTCCGAGCACGCGGTCGGTGGAGGGTCTCGAGGTCTGCTTGCGCCGCCTCGATCGTCTGGCGGACGTGCAGGTCGACAGCGCCGATCTGAGCCGTTTGCGGGAAGCCATCGAGGTCGAGATCGATGGCCTGCAGCAGTTCGAACGGGCGGGGGAAGCTCTTGCCTCCGGAGAGTCCGAGGCCGTGGCCGCAGCCCTCTCGGGTTGGGCCGAACGGAGGGCCCGTCTCTTGGCGCCGGGTCGACTGGATGCCCGCGCCGAGTCGGTCGTCGAACGCGTCCTCGTCTTCGCTGGAGACGCCGCCGCCGCCGGTCGGTGCGCGCGGGCGGACGCGTGGCTGGATGCCGTCGGCGATTCCCTGCCCCTCTCCCGCGATACTCTTAGCAAGGTGCGGGCTCTTCGCGGGGACGTGACGGGCCGCCGCGTGCGGGCCGCACACGAGGCCCAGGTCGCGATGCGGCTCGCCTCGGAGGAGCGTGACCTGACCGCGGCGAGCGAGGCGCTCGAGCGCGCCAAAGCGCTCGCTGCCGACGAGCCGAGCGTGCGGCGGATCGCGGCCGAGCTGGAACGCGCCGCCGGCGTCGCCCTGTGCATGGAGCGGATCGAGGCGCTGGACCCGGACGCGGGTGCCGACGAAGTGGCCGACGCGCGGCGTGCGCTCGAGGATCTCGGCGCGACGCCGCCCGGGATGCGCACGCGCGTGTTCGACCTGAAGCGCAATCTTGCGCGGGCCCAAGGTCTCGAAGGTGCCTTCCTGCTCCGCGTCGACGAGGCGGGCGAGTTCCTCGTGTTCCGACACGAGAGTGCGTCGCTCGGGAACGTCCGGGATCGGGGGTGCGATCTCCCGCTGCAGGCGCGGCTCTCCAGCCGACATGCACGCCTGCGGCGGACGATGTCCTTCCACGGTGGGCAGGTCGACGAAGTCGTCGCAGAACGCGGCGAGTTGCGCGTGGCCGGCGAGCGCGTGCCGAAGGTACGG
>JBEAPQ010000237.1:0-2866 GCA_041164325.1 Planctomycetota bacterium
TCGGGAAGATCGAGACGCGCGAAGCGGCGTCCAGGCGGCGACGAGCGGGGGCCGGTCTGGACCGACTGCGGCTTCCGGGGGCCGACTCCCCGCGCTGTCGCCCCCTTGGTTCACGCGGACCTGGATGCTACGCTCCGCGCCCGGGCGGTCTGCCGTGGACGCCCGTTTCGGGGCACCGGGTGCTCGCGATGCTCGAGACCGTTCCGGGAATCTGGATATGAGAAGTTCGCCGGGGGATCCTTCTTCGGAGCGCGGTGAAGTACCTCCCGCCGCGAGTGTCGCCGTGATCGCCGGTGCCTTGTGCGGTCGGCAAGCAGGGAACACGCCCCGGGAGTCGATCTGCAGAACTGCGACCGATGCGCCGAGCGCCTCCTCCCTCGCGACTGGGATTCGCATCGCCGAATGGATGGCGTACGTCTTGACTCGCTTGGCACGAAGAAGCAACTCGCGGCACTTCCAAACCGGCTTGAGCATGACGAGGCCGTGTTTGGGCTGACGTCTGGAATGATGGAACAGGCAGGCACTTCGAACAGGCCCACATGACACATCCCTTTCAATCCGATCAGCCCCCCATGCCGCCGCCGCCGCCGCCGCCTGATCAGGGCGATGTCACTGGCGGTCTCATTCCATACAAGAACCCCCAAGCTCTGACTGCCTACTACATGGGCATCTTCGGGCTGTTTCCAGCGATTGGGTTCGTACTGGCAGTGCCCGCCGTCATTCTCGGGATCGTGGGCCTGAGGAAGTATGGTCAGAACCCGGCCATCAAGGGCATTGTTCACGCGTGGGTCGGAATTGTGTTGGGAGGGCTGTCGATGCTCTACAACGGTGTCTTCATCGTCATCATCGTCGTTGCATGGATCGGATCCCCGTGAATTACTACTACACCGACAGTAACAATCAACCCAATGGCCCCGTGTCTCTGGAAGAGTTGCGGGCGATGGTTGTATCGGGAAAGCTTGGTGCCTCAACCATGATTGCGCCCACGGGAAGCCAGAATTGGATTCCCATCGGGCAGCTCATTCCGTCGGCCGGTCCGGCGTCCAATGGTCGAAGCGAGCCATTGGCCATCTGGTCCTTTGTGTTGAGCTTGGTCGGATTGTTGTGCTGTGGATTCTTCGTATGTGTGCCGGCGGTCATCTGCGGACATCTCGCCCTGTCCAAGATCGGCAAGGATCCTCATCTGGGAGGCAAGGGCCTGGCTCTTGCTGGACTGATCATCGGATACGTCGGAGGCGTGTTCTGGCTCCTGTACATGGTGTTCTTCGGCGGCATCGCCGTCTTGCAGGCACTCCTCGAAGGGGCGAGATAGGCGCGGGGTCGATGGGTCTGCCGCGTGAGGCTTGCGAGTGTGCCGCGTAGCCTGCGTTGCGTGTGCGAAGCAGACGCGACTTCGACGAGAAACGTGTGACCCGCGGTGTTCAGGGGCCACGCGTCCGTGAACAGCGGCGTTGGCGTTGCGCCGCAGCCATCACGCGCCGTTTCGCGTGCACCGGTCGTTCCCGAAGCCGTCGACAGCAGGAACGGTTCGTGCCTACACGGCGCGAAGACCGCAAAGACAGGCATGTCCGAAGTGCACGAACAGCCGTGGATGCCGGCGCTGGGAAGAGCGAGGCGGGCAGCCGACTCGGCGACTCGTGCGTGGCATCAGGCGGCCGGGTGTTCGCGGGACTCCGCCGGTATTCCACTGGCATGGCACCGTCGCGCGTCGTCGAGGGTGGTCGACCGGGGCTCGGTTCGGCCAGGGGCGAGCGTCACGGCCTCGGCCGAGCGTCACGCCTGCGAATCGAGACGGGCATTCACCCAATCGAGTTCGCGCAACAGACTCGCGTCTTGCATCGATTCGGCATACGCGTGCAGTCCGGCGAGGCGAGTGCGCAGGCGCGCGGGGGCCTTTCTGCCATCCTTGAGCAGCCAGGTGCCGATCTGCTCGAGTTCGAGTTCGGTCGACGACTCGGGCGTCTCGCCGAGGGTGCCCGTGGTGCGCCGGAAGAGATAGTTGAGATTCGGAAGCCGCGTCACCGATTCGACGATGCGGTTCCTGCGGTCGCCCGCGATCGGCGGCCCCGGCGGCAGCAAGGTGAACTCACCGGGCACGATGTGTCCGCCCGGCAGAAGGATATGTGGAATGCCGTCGAGGTTGAAGGGCACCGGCACTTCGGTGCCGTTGTGATCCGGCGCGTTCGCACGCTCGAGAAGCCGCCGCAGGTCCTCGGTCTCGAGTTCGCTCGAGATGTCGTGCTCGAACGCGTAGCAACCGATGAATCCGACGCCCGACTCGAGCACTGCGTCCTCGAGCGTCTCGTGGAAGGTCGGCTCGTTCTGCATGACGCAGGCGACGTACCAGTCCTTCCAGCGGAAGATCTGATCGAAGTCGCCGCCCATTCCCTCGCAGTCGTAGCTGTGGGCGATGCAGATTGGACAGTTCGGATCGTCGCGGAACTGCGCGAGTTCCTCCTCGAGATCGTCGTCGAGCTTCGGCGGCTTCCGCCGACGGCGCTTGGCGGTCATGGATGGGGCCTCCCGGGGACGCGGGCCGTCAAGGATGCGGCGTTGACGACAAGCGTAGTGAGTCGGGGGCAACGCATCGTCACGCGGCGTAGCGGACATCTCGCAGCACGGTGTCGCGCAGGCCCGGCGTGAGGCCACCGTAGCGAGTTCGGCGGCTGTGCTGAAGGCTGAGCCGCCGCCGCGACGCTCGGGCATTCAAGTGGGATCCGGATCATGGCTCACCGACGACGTCTACGCTGAACGCGACCTGCAATGCGTGGCGGAGGTCATGAAGAGGATGGGGTGAGGGGGGTGAGCGGCCAAAAGACACGATCCACGTGTGAGCCATCGCGCCAAACGCAACACCGCCCCGGGC
>JBEAPQ010000238.1:0-5177 GCA_041164325.1 Planctomycetota bacterium
TCACAGATTCCGCAGGCAATCAAGCAACATGAAGAAGGTAGCACTCACTCTTGCGGTCCTCTCTGCGCTCGGCGCAGACGCGGTCGCCCAGCGCGGTGGTCGGAACTCCGACCGCATCCGCGGTTTCCGTCCTGTCGCCACCTTCGGCGTGCCGGACGGCATCGCCGAGATCGTCGCCGCCACCGGCGATGGTCGCACGGTGCTCTACTCGAACGCGTCCGGCCAGAAGATCGGCGTCGTCGACATCTCGCGGAAGAGCCGTCCCCAGCAGGTGGCCGACATCGCGGTCAACGGCGAGCCGACGTCGGTCGCCGTCTGCGGCAACATTGCCGTCGCCGCAGTCTGGGTCGATCTGCCGTCGGAAGGGTCTCCTCCGCCTTCTTTCGCGCCCGGATCCCTGGTCGTCATCGATGTCCAGGACCCGCAGAACCCGAGCGTCCTCGGCTCGGTCGACATCGGCTTCCACCCGGATGGCGTCCAGCTCGTCGAGCGCAACGGCCAGCTCGTCGCGATCGTTGCGATCGAGAACCAGCCGGTCGTCGTCGAGAACGGCGTCGTCACGGACGACGAAGATCCGGGCAACCCGAATGACATCAGCCCCGCCGGGCTGGTCCAGGTCGTCACGCTCGATCTCGCGAACCCGTCGAACTCGACGGTCGCGGACGTGCTGCTGCCGGTGGCCGACATGACGGCGGCCGGCCTCGAGTACCCGGCCGACCCGCAGCCCGAGTTCGTCGCGGTCCACGAGAACACGGCCGCGGTCTCCCTCCAGGAGAACAACGGCATCGCGATCATCGACTTCTCGAGCGCCTCGAACCCGACGCTGACGCGGGTCTTCTCGACCGGCGTCGTCGCGAACCGCGCGGCCGACCTGACCGAGGACGATGCCATTGCGCTCGTCGAGACCTACCCGGCGGACGTCGATGGCGTGCTGCACGAGATCTCGACGGACGGCGGCGGAAACCTGGTGACCCCGGGCATGCGCTGCGCGGACTCGATCGCGTTCCACCCGGACGGCACGACCATCTACACGATGGACGAGGGTGAGATGAACTACACCGGCGGCCGCGGCGTCAGCGCGTTCGGCGTCGATGGATCGTTCGTCTGGGACGATGCGGGTCAGCTCGAGCGCCTCGCCGTGGCGTTCAGCCACTACCCGGAAGGTCGCTCGGAGAACAAGGGCATCGAGATGGAAGGCGGCACGGTTGCTGCTTTCGGTCGCCAGGCCTTCGGCTTCTTCCTGTGTGAGCGTGGCTCCTTCTGCGCGATCTACGACGTGACGCGGGCCGATCGGCCGCGCTTCGTCCAGCTGCTGCCGACCGGCATCAGCCCGGAAGGCGTCGTCGCGATCCCGCAGCGCAACCTGGTCGTCACCGCCGACGAGGTGTCGGGCACGCTGACGATCATCGAAGCGATCGATGAGCCCTACGAGCCGGACGAGGACCAGCCGGTGCTGTTCTCGCTGCGCGACTCGTGGGCCGCGATCTCCGGCCTGACGGCTGCGCCGTGGGGTGGGATGCTGTTCGCCGTCCCGGACAACGCGATGCCGACGCAGATCTACGCGATCCGTACGGGCGACGAATACGCGCCGGTGCGGGTCCTCCTCGACGTCACGGTCGACGGGGAACAGGCGCGCTACGACGGCGAAGGCATTGCCCTCGATACGTCGATCCTGGGGCGTGGGCGTTTCATCCGCGGATTCTGGCTCTGCAGCGAAGGCAATGGTCGGAGCCAGCCGAACCTGCTGGTCCAGACCGACTTCCGCGGTCGGGTCCTGCGCGAGATCCAGCTGCCCAACTCGATCGACGCGGGCGCCGATCCGAGCCTGCCGGGGACGGCCCAGGGCCCGGCCGGCGGCATGCGCATCCGCAGCAACGGCTTCGAAGGCGTCTGTCTGTCCAACGACGGGCGGTACGTCTACGCGGCCATCCAGCGCGACTTCACCAACGAGTTCCCGACCGGCGACCGCTACGCCCGCATCGCTCGCTACGACCTGCAGCAGCTGCGCGGTCCGAACCCGCCGGTCAGCGGCATCCGCTGCGGGGGTGACTGGGAGTTCTTCTACGTCCGCCTGGACTCGAACGACGGCGACAACTGGGCGGGCCTGTCGGAGCTGACGATGCTCGAGGACGGCGACATGCTGATCATCGAGCGGGACAAGGGCATCGGGCTCGGCTCGCAGCTCAAGAAGGTCTACCGGATCTCGATCGACGGCCTGACGCCGGACGCGGACGGTGTGCCGGACGCCTCGGACACGGTCACCAAGACCGAAGTCCGCGACGTGCTGGCCGACTTCTTCCCCTACGAGAAGATCGAAGGCCTCGCGGTCGATCGTCGCGGTGACCTGTGGGTCGGCCTCGACAACGACGGCGGCGAAGTCGAGCCGCGCCTCGTCAACACCGGTCGCCTCCGCGGCGGACGCGGCCGCCGCGGCGGTCGTGACGACTGACCTCACGAGGTCGTCGGTTAGTCTCCCGGGGTGACCCCACCTCGGGAGCGGGCGCGGCCCAAGGCCGGCCGGATGCTGGTCTCGGCCGCGGCCGACCGCTGGGCCTCCATCGACGCGGACAAGGTGGCCCGGGGGGCCTACCTGACGCGGACCGAGGCGTGGCTGGCCCCGCAGGTCTTTCGCTTCATGCGCGCTGCGCGGCCGGAGCGCATCGTCGATCCGTTCGCGGGCGACGGTGACCTGCTGCGGGCCGTCGCCGCGCGCGGCTTCGCGACGGCGTGTGGCTTCGACCTCGACCCTTCGCGGGGATTCCCGGTCCGCGACAGCCTGGCGGGGATCGAGCCCCTGCCCGGAGCGTTGATCGTGACCAACCCGCCGCACCTCGCGCGGCACAGCGCGGCGCGGAAGCGCGTGCTCGCCGGCGTCGAGCGGTGGTTCGACAGCACGGACCACACGGACCTGTACCAGGTCGCGCTGGAGCGCTGCTTGGCCGCCGCGTCCCACGTCGTGGCGATCGTGCCCGAGACCTTCGTGCACAGCGCGTTCCCGAAGGAGCGGGTCGCGTCGGTCACCGTCATCGAGGAACGACTTTTCGAGGACACCGACCAGCCGGTCTGCGTCGTCTGCTTCGGGCCGGATGCGCGCCCGCCGTCCCGCCGCGTCTACTACCGAGGCCGCACGCGTCTCCTGACCCAGGCGGCGCTCGACCGCCAGCTGCTGCACCCCACGCGGAGCCTCGGCATCCGCTTCAACGACGCCGCAGGCCAGATCGGCCTCCGCGCCGTCGACGGGGTCGGCGTCGACGACCGCGCCCGCTTCGTCCCGGCCCGCCAGCTCCGCTACGACCGCGCCCGCATCAAGGTCAGCTCGCGCCTCGTCACGTTGATCCACGTCGAAGGTCTGGCGGCCCGCCGTGTCCAGCGGGTGGTCCAACGAGCCAACGCCGCGCTCGAAGCGCTTCGTGCGTCCACCCACGACCTCGCGCTGTCGCCGTTCAAGGGCAACAACCACGCCGGAGCGCGGCGTCGTCGGGTCGACTACGCGGCGGCGCGCGCCCTGCTCGAACGGGCGGTGGCGGAAGAATTGGGCGGGGGGCAGGTTGTCGGGGCAGGCTAGATTGGGCCGTTGCGCTGCCCTTTCGGCGGCGCGCGATGATGTCTGACGACGCAGCAGACCGGCTCAAGCGCCTCGAGCAGCAGGTCGAGGATCTGCGGCGAGAGGTGCAGGAACTGCGGAGCCTCCGCGGTGCCGAGCCGGGGGGCGCTGAGCCCCTGCCTGAGCTCGAGCCCGAGGCCGCAGCGCCGCACCCAGCGAGCCCACGCCCTGCCCCGGAGGTGCGCCAACCCAGCGACATCTCGGCCCCGCTGCGGCGCGGCACGGCTCGGTCCGCGCGCGACGTCGAGAGCTTCGTCGGGCTGGCGATCCTCGGGCGTGTCGGCATCGGGGCGGTCGTGCTGGCGGCCGTCTACTTCGGGCAGATGGGCTGGACCCGGTTCGGTCCGGTCGGGCGTGTCGCGTCGATCTACGCGCTCGGCGTCGTGGTCATCGCGGCCGGGTTCGCGCTGCGGGCGCGGGTGGCGCGGAGCTACGTCGCCTACCTGTTCGGTGGGGGCACGGCTTTGACCTACGTCGCCGGGGTCTTCGCACACCTGCGCTACGACATGTTGGGCGACGGGGGCGCGCTCGCAGCCCTGCTGGGGAGTGCTGTGTTGGGGCAGGGGCTCGCGCTCTGGATCGGCCTCGAGGCGATGGCGACGCTGGCGCTCGGGTCGGCGTTCGCGGCGCCGTTCCTGGTCCAGTCGACGGCGGAGAGTCCGGTCGGGCTGTTCTTGCTGGCCCTCGTGCTGCACACGTGGTCGGCCTTCGTCGAGCTCAAGTTCGGCTGGCACCGTGCCCGGGCGGTCGGCGTGATCGGTGCGATCGCGTGTGGGCTCGCCTGGTATGGAAGCCACACGCCGGTTCCGAACGTCCCTTCGATCCTCCACGTCGAGGCCCTGATCGTCGGCGTCGTGCTGCCGGACTTGCTGGCGGCGTGGCGGCGGGTGTCCGTGGCCGGTTGGCGTCACACCGTCCTCGCGGCAGGGCTCGGCGCCGCCCAGACAGCGGTCCTCCTGTTCTTCGGCACGGGTATGCCGGGAACACGCGGGTTCGGGGTCGTCGCCGCGGCCGGGCTGTTGGGCGTGGGGGCGGCGCTGCGCGTGCGTGGGCCCAGGCTCGGAGCCGGGGTGGCGCGGGCCGGGAGTCTGCTGCTGCCGTTGGGTGCGATGGTCTTCGCATTCCAGCAGTGCGTCGTCTGGGGCATCACGGAAGAGCGCTGGCACGTCATGACCGCCGTGGCGCTCGCGGCCGTGGCGCTGTTCGGCGTGCGGCGGTGGACCGGAGTGGCGGATGCCGGAGCCGTGGTGGCGATCGTGCTCGCGACGCTGCCGGTGGCGTTCGAGGGGCGGGAGTCGTCGGCGGCCGAAGTCGGATTCGTCGGGCTTGCGGCCGTGCCCGGGCTCGCGCTCCTGGCGGTGGGGCGCACGTGGCTCGGGCCTGCGGTCGGTGCGGGTGCGGTGGCCTACCAGGTGCTCCAGGGGCTGTGGCCTGCGGGCGGACTGGCGGCGACGAACGGCGGCTACGCGTCTCTCGCACTCGTACTGGCGGCGGCGGTGGGCGTGGGCGCGATCCTGCGGTCGGCACAGGCTGCGTCGCGTGTCCTTCGCGGAGCTGGTGCTGCGATCCTCTG
>JBEAPQ010000239.1:0-3087 GCA_041164325.1 Planctomycetota bacterium
GCGGTCGGCACCCGAACACAGGACTCGACCGCCTCGACCCTCATTGCATTGACTCTCAGCTCCTGCGGAGCAGCCGCTCCTGAAGCTCGGGCGAATCGTGGAGTTGTTGCGCCAAGTGCGCAAACAGGGAGGGGTCGTTTCGCCTGGTTGGGCAGATTCGAAGTTGCGTCGCGCGACTGAGAGCGAAGAGATCCGCGAACAGATCCACTGCGCTCCTTCGCGGGTCACGGTGGCGATCGGCGTGGAGTGAGGCGCCTTGGGTCTGGTGCGGGAAAGAGACTTGGAGCACCCGGGACTGAGGCAGCAGCAGCCGAGCATCCTCAATCGTTCCGGCGTCATCCGAACAGACGAGCACGTCACGATCGGCGAGTTCCTCGCGGATTCCCAACAGGAACGGCACGTGGTTCGACCGGATGTCGGTGTTTCGGATATGGATCCCGACGTACTCGGACGGAAGCCTTGAGACTCGTTGCTCAACCTCCTGCACGAGCCACGGCTTGAGAGCTAGATGGCGCAGCGCATCGATAGCCCGTCCATCGATGCGCGGGCGCGACCAGCGGGATGCTTCACGATCGTGAACGAGTACATCCTCAGTGTGGTCCCTGGAGAACTCAAAGGTCAGAGGCCTACCTCGGTCTCGAGCCTTTCGAATTGCCTCAGAGACCCTCGTGGCGAGCTGTGGACTCTCGTCCGATCCTGCAGCTTCGCTGACGATGTCGGCGGCCTCCGGCGGAAACACTGTCGCATCCACCGGGACGCGCCAGCGCGCGACGTCGATGAGGATTGATGTCGATTCGTCACCCATCGGTGCCAAATCGAAGCAATCGACGAAAGGAAGTGGCAGCCGAATCCGCTCGGTGTGCACCACGAGGCGCCTTCCGTGCTCGTGCGCATAGAGAAGGCAGGTGGCGATCTCGCGCAGCGCATCTCCGAGTCCAGCAGTCACGGAACAGAGCAGGTCGCGTGGTCGGCCATGTGCTGAGCCCAGCGCCGGGCGCGGGTTGCTGCGGTCATGGTTCCGCCACCAGACGGCCGTCGACTTGTACGCGAGCCGGCGAAATCCGGAGACGATCTGTTGGCGCTCATGTAGGTCGAGTACACGGATCCCATCACCGGAGCCGGCGCCCTGAGCGAGCTTCGAACTGGAACTGCTCTGCACCCCGGCCAAGCCCCTTGCGAGCGCGCGCGTCAGCGGTCCAGGCCCTGCTGCCAACCATGGAGACTCCTTCGCGCCCGCACAGATATTCACGATGACTTCTTCGAGGGCCGAACGCACTACGGGGTGTCCCGGGATCGCGCCAAGGAGATGGTTTCCCAGCGCCCCGAAGGGCTCCTGCGTTGAGACGAAACTCGCCCCCGCGGCCAACACATTGAGTGACGCGAGCGGGAGATCGTCCGCGTCCACCCAGAATCCGCCGCATTCATCAAGCAGGATGAGACGCAAAAGGTCAGCGCGCCATGTCGCATTCGGGGCGACACGGAACGCAGCGGTCTCCTCGGGCCGTTGCCGCTGCTGGACGAGGTCGAGCGCCTCCCGATCGTCGATAAGCACGTGCGTCCACCCCTCGTGCTGCGACTTCCAGCGCGACACGAGGCGTTGGACATCGTCAGGCATCGCGGAACCGAGCCAGGCTTGGTTCAGTCGGCGCGGGACTAGGCGCCGGTCCTTGCCGTTCGCTACCGGGTCGGCGACGCCGCTCAGCGCACCGATACGTCGAAGGATGACAAGCAGTCCGGTCGCCGCCGCCTGCGAATCCGGTGCACGCCGCACCAGCGAACGCGCCGCCTCCACGTCATCCCTGAGCAGTGCAGTCCGAGCCTCGGCCGTGAGGTCGGGTTCGAGGAGGTACTCGTTGATGAGGTCACCGATGAGTCCGGCGGTCACCCGCCAGGGGACATCTGGTGCACGCCCACCCTGTAGCGCCTGAGCGAGTCCCGTTCCGACGTGCCAGGCCTCCCTCGCCCCCAGCGGGTCGAGCCCCGCCAACCGCAACTGCGCCAGCCGCCTTGCCCGGGCAAGGGTCGGCTCGATCGCAAGCGCGCGTTCGAGGTGCTCCTCAGCGACGGGCAGGTCCCACGAGGCAGCAGCGATCTCACCCCGCCACGTGGAGTCCCAGCCGCGAACCGCATCGGAGCCGGCCTCCGGATCTCGGGCCGCATCCATCCCTGAGTCGAGCGCCTCGATCGCCTCCTTGGGCTGCCCGAGCAACAGGTGCGCCCTGATGCGAAGCTCGGTCGCGCGCCGCTGCGCCGCGTGTCCCATGCGGTCCGAGTTCGGCGCCGATCTGAGCGCATCCAGGGCTTCGAGCGCTGCTCGGCCGCGACCGAGCTCAATCTCACTGAGCGCGAGCGCAAGCAGCAGGCGTCGTTCACCGGGTCGTGTCCGGACGGCACGACGCAGCGTCCCTGCGGAGGTGAAGGGGTCGTGATCCCGTTCGGCTGCACGAGCCAGGGCGAGCACGGAATCGACATCGTCGGGCGCGAGCGCTGCGGCTTCTCGCCATGCGACGCGCCCGAGCTCGTTGTCGAGAGCCTCGAGCGCGCGGGCCCGCTCGACCGCGAACCAGGAATCCGCTGGGTACAGCCGTAGGGCCTCATCGGCCAGGCGCAGGGCCTCCTCCAGCCGGCCCAGGCCACGGGCCTCACGGACCACGTTGCGCAGGAGCTTCGGATCCTCCGGTGCGAGGCTCAGCGCCTTCCGGAAGTGCTCGAGTGCGCCTCCATGATCGCCGAGCCCACGCAGGGCCCACGCGATGCCGATCAGCGCCGAACGCTGACGAGGATCCTGCTCGAGCGCACTCGCGAACGCGGCATGGGCGTCCTCGAAGCGTCGCTCCTTGAGGGCAGCCTGACCGCATGCGAGCACGTCCCGAAGCGACTCGGGGGGGCGTGTCGCATCGGGCATCCGCCGCTGGTCAGACCGCGACGGCATCCTCGACGATCCCGAGCGCCTCGACGCGCGCCGACATCCGGTCACGGACCCGCTGCGGGACCTGACGCGCGGACTTCGCCCGCAGGAACGGCGTCGGGTTCGACGGCAGCGGCTCGAGCCCGAGCGCGACCCACTCGTCGTAGTTGTCGAAGCCC
>JBEAPQ010000240.1:0-4269 GCA_041164325.1 Planctomycetota bacterium
CCGCGTAGGAACCGCCGACGAAGCCCCAGACCCGCGGTGAGCGGACCCTGGCGAGTGCGTTGACGTAGCCGGGGACCACGGCCAGGGCCGTTGCGAACAACGCCTGGGCCAGGTCTCCGAATCCGGTGGGGCGTCCGGTGACGGTGCGGGCGACGAGCGCGATCGGGCCGAGCACGAGGCAGGGCAAGAGGGCGACGATGCCCATGGCGGCGGCCATCACCGCCGGCAGGAACGCGAAGACCGCGCAGCCGAGCGTCAGCACGCCGATCGTCCGGCGCGGGTCCTCGGCGACCCCGTGGGCCACCGCGAACCAGAAGCCGAGCGCGACGGTGGCGGACGGCGCGAGTTGCAGCAGGCGAGTGGCCACGAGCTCCGGCTTCGCAGCGCACTTCAGCGCGGACGCAGGCAGGGTCCTGCGTCCCGAGGACTCACCGCGTCGGGTAGTTCTCGAGGACCCACTCCTTCCAGCGTTCGTCGAGCGTCAGCGGGGACAGCTGGTAGGCCTCGCGCAGGGCCTCGCGGCAGCCTTCGACGACGTCGCCGCGCATCACGCCGGTCGTCGGATCGACGAGCGACTTGGCCTTCTGCATCAGCACGCCGAACTTCTCCTTGCCGAGGCTCATCAGGTAGTCCCAGCGTGACCACGCCATCACGTGGTCGGGAAAGTCCATCTGGCCGAAGTCGCGCCACGTCATCAGCTCGGTGAACGGCGCGAACTTCTCGTTGCCGAGCAGCTTCCGCGTCTCGATCTCCCAGCGCCACTGCCGGTTCTCGAGCATGGCGGCGCCCTCGCTCCGCGTGAACGAGTTGAACCGCGGCGAGATCCGGCGCTCGAACCAGTGGGCCGGACCCTCGCGCATCCAGACCGGCAGGTCGTAGTTGTAGTGCAGGAAGCCGTTGATGAGGTTGTGCGTCAGCGCGTGGATCACGTGCCCGTGGAGCGCCGAGTCGTCCTTCAGGCGGCCGTCTTCTTCCGGGTTGTCGGCCGCGCATGCGTAGAGCAGCGAGTCGACGTCCTTGAAGTTCCACTGCTGTCCACCAGCCGTTCGCCGTCCGATGAACGCCTGCAGGTAGTCCTGGTAGGTGGTGTTCCGTTCGAACAGCAGGAAGAGGTACTTGTCCTTCTGCCCGAGGTAGGGGCCCTCGCCGGTGTAGCGCCCGATCATCTTCGCGCGGGCCTCGGCGTCGGCGGGGAAGTCCGCCTCCGTCATGCCGAACCAAGTCAGCATCTCGGCGTAGTGCTCTTCGAGCCGCTGCGCGAACAGGTGGGCGCGCAGCCATGGGTCGAGGACCCGGGTCTTCGGATTGATCCGGGAGAGGCCCGAACGCTCCTTCAGCCGCGTCAGTTCGTCGCGGATCTTGGCCTTCATGTCGGGGTCGAGCGGCACGGCCCAGGTGTCGAGCGTCGTTCCGAGCCGAAAGTGTGCCGTCTCGATCCAGAGGATCTCGGCGTAGTCGAGGTGGGCGTCGATCTCCTCGGACGTGATCGCCTTCGTGCCGCGCTGGCCGAACGGAACGGGCGCGTAGCTGGTATAGCCGAGCTTCTCGAGGGCCTTCGGGTCGTTGCGGGTGTAAGGGTCGATGCGGAACCGCGGCACGTCGCGGTCCTTCTGGGCCGGCAGCGGGGCGGCGGTGACGACGGCGAGCAAGGCGCCGAGCAAGCGAGCGAGGCGCCCCCTCATCGGACGCGCTCCTTCCACTTCTTGGCCTGGTCGATGGCCTGGAACACCGACAGGTTCTCGAGCGGGCGGTCGCCGTCGACAACGGCGCGCAGCGTGTTGATCGCCTCCTTCTTCACGGCGTGCTGCTCGGCGTCGAGCCACGTTGCGACGACACCGGCGTACTCCTTCGGCGCGATCGAGCGCAAGAGGCGCAGTCCGGTCACCGTGCGCCGCTCGTCGTCGCGCGGCATGGCCTTGACGAGGCGGTCCGTGAGTTCGGCGTCGCGCGCATGGGCGAGGCCCGCCTGGACCAGCGGTGCGATGTCGCGCCACTCGAGGGTCTCGCAGCGCCCGAGCAGGTCGAGGAGCGCGTCGGCGTCCCGGAGCCCGGCGAGTCCGAGCACCGCGCGGAACGCGACGCTCTCGTCCTTGTCCTTCTGGGCCTTCTCGAAGATCGGCCGGTAGGTCGGGTCTCCGAGCCCGGCCAGATACTCGACGGCGAACGCGCGCACCGGCACCGCCTTGCTCGTCGCCTTCTCGGCGATCAGGGCGGCGTGGGTCGCGGGCACGACCCGATGGAGCACGCGTGCGAGGACGTCTTCGTGCTGCGGTCGGCGGTCGGCCAGCCGCGTCAGGAGCGTCGGCGCGATGGCGGGGCCGAAGTCGACGAGCTCCGCCTCGGCGGCATCCGCGACCTCCTCGTCGTCGTCGCCCAGCCGACGGAGCGCGAGCTTGGCGGCCTCGGTCTGCTTCGACGACAGCTCGGGCCAGGTCGGTGGCTCGACCACGGGTTCCTGGGCGAGGGCCGCGGTCGCCAGGAGGCTGACGAGACAGAGTGCGCGCACGGTGGAGTGTTGCATCGTTTCGGGTTCGGGCGGGGCGGCTCGAGGTCTGCGGATCAGTGTGGCACCCGGATCCAGCGGGGGAGCGCGTCGCGGTAGGCCGGGGCGACGACGTCGAGCCGGTCCGCGAGCGCCGCCTTGGCGGGCCCGAGCCAGCGGTCGAATGCCTCCGGATCGTGTGTCCGGTAGCGGACGACGAACAGCCGAGCGCGGTCGGCGACCGGGGTCAGCCCCCGCTCCAGGTCGAGCGGGGCGACGAGGACGTATCCGTCGGCGGTCTCGATCGGTGCGCTCACGGCACCGAGGTTCTCCTCGCGGAACGCGAAGTCAGCCACCGGCATCGGCACGTCGTTGCGCGCGAACGGGGTCTCGGGTGCCTCACCGCCCGCCAGCGTGCCCTTGCGTTGGAGCTCCAGCGAATTGCCGGCGACGCTGCGCAGGGCCTCGGCCTCGGCGAGCGCCTGGGCCCGCTCGGCCGGAAACGCATCGCGCGCCAGCATCAGCGGCAGCACGTGCTGGTCGAGGAGCTCGCGGAACCGATACTTGTGCCCCATCGTCGGATCGAGCTCGTCGAGGTAGGCCAGGAGCGGCTCCACGTCCTCGGTCCGGACCACGATGCGGCCCTGGTCGAACGACGCGAGCACGCCCTCGGGCAGGTCGATCGCGGTGGTTTCGACCGGCTCCCCGCCGCAGCCTGCCGCCCAGACCGTGAGGCAGGCGAGGATGGGGCTCCGGCGTCGCCGGCGCTGCGTGTGGGGCGGGCGGCTCAAGGGACGTCGAAGCGCGCGACGTAGTCGAGCGCAGGGCCGGTGAGGAAGCGGTAGGTCGCGTACAGGCCGCTCGAGAGCTCGGGGAGCTGCTCCCGGGGGATCGGGGTCCCGTACTGGCCGACGAGCTCGAGCCACAGCGAGCGCGGCTCCTGGACCCAGGGCTCGATCCGCAGGTTCAGCGCGGGCTGTTGGGGCTCGGTCGAGGGGAACGACATCCGCAAGCCCACCGAGTGGAGTGGGCGCCCGAAGCCCGCCAGCGCCTCTCCGCCCCCGGCCAGCAGGCGCTCCGCGACGAAGGTCCGGCTGTCCTTGATGTGCTGGGGGGCGACCAGGGTGCGTGCCCAGAACTGCCTGCCGAGCGTCTGTGGGATGCTCAGCGTCTGGTAGGCGATGCCGACCGCGTTCACGACCCTCGTCGCGAAGTCCTCGATCGTCGTGCCGCGGAGTTCCTCGCGGAACACCACGCGGTCGGGCAGGAAACTCGCGCTCGAGATCTGGCCGGGCGTGACGGCCGGGTTGGTCAGGTGGACGCCGTCGGCCGCCACCTGGAAGTTCTGGTAGGCCAGCTCCGGACGCTGGAAGAGTTCGTTGTGGACCCGTTGGACGGCGTCCGGTCGGATCGGAATCGGTGCGTGGAGGACCTCGGCCCCGAAAGCGATCGTGCGCGGCTCGTAGCTGGACATCGGTCCGCATCCTAGCTGCGCTCGGTCTCCCGGTCCCCTCCCTCGGTGCACGAGTCCCCCTTCCGGTCGGCGGTTCCGTGACCTAGGGCCTCAGGCAGACCGGGCGATGTGCCGATCGGAGGGAAGAGCTCGGAGTCTTGCTCCGGTTCGCTCGTCGTCGCGGGCCGCTCGGCCTGCGAATCCCTCCCGCACGCGGTTATGCTCCGCCGCCCCGAAAGCGCCATTCCGATGTCGATTCCAACGACCCAACGTCCTGGCCGTGCGCTCGCCGTCGCGGTCCTCGCTGCCGCCTGCTGGGCGGTTCCCGCCGCCG
>JBEAPQ010000241.1:0-10389 GCA_041164325.1 Planctomycetota bacterium
TGGTACTCGGGCGCGATGTACGAGAAGTTCGCCTTCATCAACCGCGCCTTCGGCCAGTACTGGTGGGCCTACTGGATCATGGTCAGCTGCAACGTGATCACGCCGCAGCTCTTCTGGTTCAAGAGGATCCGCACCAGCATCCCGATCATGTTCGTGCTGTCGCTCTTCGTGAACGTCGGCATGTGGTTCGAGCGCTTCGTGATCATCGTCACCAGCCTCGCGAACGACTTCCTCCCGAGCTCGTGGGACCTCTTCACCCCGACCTGGGTCGACATCGGCACGATGGTCGGCGCGTTCGGCCTCTTCTTCACGCTCTTCCTCCTCTTCTGCCGCTACCTCCCCATGATCGCCATGGCCGAGGTGAAGGCGGTGATGCCGCAGGCCGACCCGCACGGCGCGGGCGCCGGCAAGCACGGGCATCACGGACACGACCACGGACACGACCACGGGCACGGCCACGCCTCCGCCGCGCTCGCCGACCACGGCGATCACCGCGCCTGACCCCCCACGAGAACTGACCGGAGCCGAATCCCATGGCGACGATCGTCACCGCACCCAACGACACCACGGCCGACCGGCCCGCGCCGCGTCCGACCAAGCTCTACGGCCTCATCGCCGAGTTCGAGACCCCCGGCGACCTCATGGTCGCCGCCGAGAAGGTCCGCGACTCGGGCTTCCGCTGGTGGGACTGCCACACGCCGTTCCCCGTCCACGGACTCGACAAGGCGATGGGCGTGAAGCGCACCATCCTGCCCGTCCTCGTCTTCGGCGCGGGCGCGACGGGAACCCTCGCGGCCTTCCTCCTCCAGTCGTTCACCAACTCGGTGGGCTGGACGATCTGGGCCGGCGTCTGGGTGACGGGCTACCCGTTCCTCATCTCGGGCAAGCCCGCGATGAGCCTGCCCGCGTTCATCCCGGTGATGTTCGAGCTGACGATCCTCTTCTCGGCGCTCTCGACCGTCAGCCTGATGTTCCTCTTCAACGGGCTGCCGCAGCTCTACCACCCGCTGTTCCGCTCGCACCGCTTCCGCCGCGCCTCGAACGACCGGTTCTTCATCTCGATCGAGGCGCGCGATCCCAAGTTCCTGCCCAAGAAGACGGAGGAGTTCCTCAAGTCGCTCGACCCGGTCGCGGTCGAGGCGGTGGAGGACTGACCCCATGATTCCGCTCCCCCCACGCTGGATGATCTACGTCGGCGCCATCGGCGCGATGTGCCTCGCGATCCCGCCCGTGGTGATCGCGCGCGTGCGCGCGACGCCCGACCCGGCGCCCGCCGTCCACATCTTCTTCGACATGGACTTCCAGCCCAAGTTCAAGACGCAGTCGGAGAACCCGCTCTTCGCCGACGGCCGCTCGCAGCGCTACGACGTGGCGGGCACGGTCGCCCTCGGCGAGACGAGGCTCGACGCGCACCGCTTCGAGGGCGTCGTCGGCGGCCGGTGGGCCGAGACGCTTCCCGACGGACTCGAGATGAGCGAGGCCTTCCTACGCCGCGGCCAGGAGCGCTTCAACATCTACTGCAGCGTGTGCCACGGCTACGCGGGCTTCGGCGACGGCGCCGTCAACAACCGCGCGATGGAGCTGATGTCGAACACCGAGGGGCCCGTGCAGGGCACCGCGTGGGTGCAGGCGAAGAGCCTCCACGATCCGACCGTCCGCGGTCACTCGCTCGGCCTCCTCTACTCGATCGTCGGAAACGGCATCCGCAACATGGCCGGCTACGGCGGTCAGATCGACGTGGACGACCGCTGGGCGATCGCCGCCTACGTGAAGGCCCTGCAGCTCTCGCAGGATGCGACGCTGCAGGACGTCCCGCCCGAGCTCCGCGAGAACCTCCGGAAGGAGGAGGGCAACTGATGGCGCACGCCACCGCACACGCCGACCTCGGCGCCTCCAACACGCAGCTTCCGCCGGTCGCGCTCGGCCTGCGCAACGTCGCCTTCGGCGTCGGAGCGGTCGGCCTCGCCGCCGGCGCCGCGCTCGGCTACTCGGGAGCCTTCGGCACCGACCCGCACCACTTCTGGCGGGCCTACCTGATCGCGTTCCTGTTCGGCCTCACGCCGTGCCTCGGCGCGCTCTTCTTCGTCTTCATCCAGCACCTGACGCGCGCGGGCTGGTCGGTCGCGGTCCGCCGCCCGGCCGAGGCGATCGCCTCCAACCTGCGGTGGTACTGGCTGCTCTTCCTCCCGTTCGCGGTGCTGTGGGCGATGGGCAAGGCGAACGTCCTCTGGATCTGGGCCGACATGGCCACGCTCGAGGCGAACAACCCCGCCGAGTACCACATCGTGCACGCGAAGGAGGGCTTCCTGAACCCGACCTTCTTCTGGATCCGCGCGGCCGTGTACTTCGCGGCCTGGGCGTTCCTCGCGCACTTCTTCCTCGTGAACAGCGCGCACCAGGACGGCGACGGCAGCGTCGCGACCAGCGCGCGCATGCAGAAGTGGTCGGGACCGGCGGCGATCGTCTTCGGACTCACGACGACCTTCGCGGCCTTCGACTGGATCATGTCGCTGTCGCCCGCGTGGTTCTCGACCATGTTCGGCGTCTACTTCTTCTGCGGCTGCGCGACGGCGGGCTTCTCGGCCATGATCCTCGTCGTGCTGCGCCTGCAGCGGCTCGGCGCCCTCAAGGGCATCGTGACGAGCGAGCACCACCAGGACATGGGCAAGCTGCTCTTCGCCTTCGGCATGGTGTTCTGGGCCTACATCGCGTTCAGCCAGTACATGCTGATCTGGTACGCGAACGTGCCCGAGGAGACCGGCTGGTTCCTCGCCCGCCAGATCGGCGGATGGGCGCCGATGAGCTTCGTGCTCCTCTTCGGCCACTTCGTCGTGCCGTTCGTGCTGATGATCAGCAAGTGGCCCAAGCGCATGCCCGCGGTCCTTGCTGCGGCCGCGGTGTGGATGCTGTGCGCGCACTACGTCGACCTCTACTGGCTCGTGATGCCCGAGATCCCGCACGACATCGGCGAGTTCACGACCTATTCTCAGGTCGCGGAGAAGTACGCGGGCACGGCGACGCACGTCCTCAACCCCGTGAACTTCCTCCTCGCGATCGGCGCCCTCGGGCTGGTCGCGGGCGGCACGCTCAACGCCCTCGGCCGCGTCGCGCTCGTCCCCATGCGCGACCCGCGCCTCGGCGAGAGCCTCGCGTTCGAGAACATGTGATCCACGCGCCCCGCGCTTCCCAGGAAAAACCCATGCACGCCACCGCCACCGCGAACACGAACGAGGTCCAGCTCGACGATCCCGAGATGGGCGCGACCTGGTTCTACTCGATCGTCGGCATCGTGTTCTTCATCGTGTTCGTGCTCGCCGTCGCGGTCCTCTACTTCGTCGTGCAGACGGACTACACCGTCGACCGCGTCGTCGACGAGCGCCCGGCGCTCTCGACGGACCTGCGCAACGAGCAGCAGGGGCTTCTCGGAGCCTACGGCACGTACGAGACGCCCGGCGACGACGACAAGCCCGTCGAGCACATCCGCATCCCGATCGACGACGCCATCCGCATCCTCGCGAAGTGACGCGCGAATCCAGATCCACCGACCGCCCGTGACGACGACCCGCACCATCGCCTCCGCCCTCCGCGCGCTTGCCGCGTCGGCGGTCGCGTGGGCCGCGGGAACGGCGACGGCGCAGCTCAACCTCGGCGTCCCCGAGGAGCTGAAGGGAATCGACATCGTCGAGAACCTCGACGGATCCCTCCCGCTCGACACCGTCTTCACCGACGACGCGGGGCGCGAGGTCCGTCTCGGCGACTACTTCAAGGGCGAGCGGCCGGTGCTCCTCCAGCTCGGCTACAACAAGTGCCCGATGCTCTGCAACCTCGTCCTGAACGGGGTGTTCGACGGGTTGCAGGGCGTCGACTGGATGCCCGGCAAGGAGTTCGAGGTCGTCGCGATCTCGATCGACCCGACCGAGACGGCGATGCTCGCCAAGGCCAAGAAGGAGGCGTATCTCGCCGAGTTCGACCGCCCGGGCGCCGGTCTCGGGGTCCACTTCCTGACCGGCGCCGAGATCATGTCGCGTCTGGTCGCCGACACCGTCGGCTTCACGTTCCGCCGCCAGGACGACGGCGACTACGCGCACGCCGCGGCCATCTACCTGATCACGCCCGACGGCCGGATCAGCCGCTACATGTACGGCACGCGCTTCGAGGCGGCCGACCTCCGCATGGGCCTCCTCGAGGCCTCCGAGGGCCGGATCGGCTCGACGCTCGACAAGTTCATCCTCTGGTGCCACATCTACGACCCCGACGCGCGCGGCTACGTGCTGCAGGCGCGGCGGGTGATGTCGATCGGCGGACTCGCGACCCTGCTCGTCCTCGGCGGCGGACTCGCCGCGTTCTGGAGGATGGAGATCCGAAGGAAGAAGCTCGACCCGGCCCTCGAGGCCGCGCATTGACGAAGGCACACCCGTGACGAACCTGATCCCCTCCATGCTGATGCAGTCCGGCGCCGACGCGGCCCTCACGCCGTCCGACGCGGTGACGCCGAAGACCTTCTGGCTGCCCCAGGGCGCGTCGACCATCGCGCCCGAGAGCGACTGGATCTTCAACTACATCAACTACATCAACTACTTCTTCTTCTTCCTCGTCATCGGGATCATGCTGTACTTCGTCGTGAAGTACCGCCAGAAGGGCCGCGAGGTCTACGCGCGCGGTCCCGCGCACAACACGGTGCTCGAGCTCACCTGGACGATCATCCCGACGATCATCGTCGTGGTGATCTTCTTCATGGGCTTCAAGGGCTTCGTCAGCATGAAGACGGTGCCGCAGAACGCCTACCAGATCGACGTCACCGCGTCGCAGTGGGCGTGGAGCTTCAAGTACCCGAACGGCGCCACGAGCGACGACCTCTACGTGCCCGCGGGCAAGCCGGTCAAGCTCGTGATGCGCAGCCAGGACGTGCTGCACTCGCTCTTCATCCCCGACTTCCGCGTCAAGCAGGACGTGGTGCCCGGCCGCTACACGACCCTCTGGTTCCAGGCCGACGCGCCCAACGCCGACGGCGACTTCCACATGCTCTTCTGCACCGAGTTCTGCGGCAAGGACCACAGCCGCATGAACCGCCACGTCTACGTCCTGAACGACATGGACTTCGACGCCTGGGTCGTCGAGCAGGGCCGCTGGCTCGACGCGATCCCCGAGGAGGAGCTCTACTCGAAGGCGGGTCCGAAGCTCTTCGGCCGCTGCGCCAGCTGCCACACGCTCGACGGCAAGCCGAGCACGGGTCCGTCGTGGGGCAACTACGACGGCTCGGGCGACATCTGGGCCCGGACCTCGAGCCCCGACTCGACCCACAAGGTCGACGGCAAGTCGATCTCCGAGCTGATCGGACAGGGCAAGGAGTTCGAGACCCCCGAGGGCTACCTCCGCCAGTCGATCCTCATTCCCGGCAAGCACCTCGTCGACGGCTTCGGCAACGCGATGCCGACCTTCCAGGGCCAGCTCTCCGACAAGGCGATCGACGCCCTGATCGGCATGATGAAGCACCTCGACGAGTTCGACGCCAAGGGCAAGTGGATCGGAAAGCCCGAAGGCAAGTGACCCCCAGACGACGTTTCGGCGCGGGCACGCCCGCCGCCCCAGTCACGACGAAGTGGCAGTGACCGCACCCGAGACCCGAGCAACGCCATGACCACCCTCGACGCACGACCCGACGCCATTCCCGCGGAAGCGCCGGACAACTACCTGACCTTCCGCCGCGGCGTCCTGTCCTGGATCTTCACGCTCGACCACAAGCGGATCGGCGTGATGTACCTCTTCGCCGTGCTGGCGTCGTTCTTCGTGGGCGGCGTGATGGCGCTCCTCGTCCGGACGAAGCTCCTCTTCCCGGGCGAGGTCGAGTGGATGACGGCCGAGCAGTACAACAAGGCCTTCACCCTGCACGGGGCGATCATGGTGTTCCTCGTGATCATCCCGAGCATCCCCGCGGCGCTCGGCAACTTCATCCTGCCGGTCATGCTCGGCGCGAAGGACGTGGCGTTCCCGCGCCTCAATCTCTTCAGCTTCTACCTCTGGCTCCTCGGCGCGGCCTGCGCGGTCTGGTCGCTTCTCGCCGGCGGCTTCGACACCGGCTGGACCTTCTACACGCCCTACTCGTCGCAGTTCGGCGCGGGCGGCACGATCCCCGTCCTCATCGGCGTCTTCATCCTCGGCTTCTCGTCGATCTTCACGGGCATCAACTTCGTCGTGACGATCCACAAGCTGCGGCCGCCCGGCATGACCTGGTTCCGCATGCCGCTCTTCCTCTGGGCGCTCTACGCGACGGCCCTCATCCAGGTGCTCGCGACGCCGGTGCTCGGGATCACGCTCGCGCTCCTCGTCGTCGAGCGGCTCTTCAACATCGGCATCTTCAATCCGTCGATGGGCGGCGACCCGGTGCTCTTCCAGCACTTCTTCTGGTTCTACTCGCACCCCGCCGTCTACATCATGATCCTGCCGGGCATGGGCATCATCTCGGAGATCATCGCGGTCCACAGCCACCGCCACATCTTCGGGCAGAAGTTCATCGCCTTCAGCTCGATCGCGATCGCGATCTTCAGCTTCCTCGTCTGGGGACACCACATGTTCACGAGCGGCCAGTCGCCGCTGATGAACGTGCTCTTCTCGGCGATCACCTTCTCGGTGGCGATCCCGTCGGCGGTCAAGGTCTTCAACTGGCTCGCGACCCTCTACAAGGGCTCGATCTCGCTGAACACGGCCATGTGGTACGGCCTCGCGTTCATCTTCCTCTTCACGATCGGCGGCCTGACGGGCATCCCGCTCGCGGTCCTCTCGACCGACATCCACCTGCACGACACCTACTTCGTCGTCGCCCACTTCCACTACGTGATGATGGGCTCGGCGCTGATCGCGATGATCGGCGGCCTCCACCACTGGTGGCCGAAGATGTTCGGCGTCATGTTCAACGAGACCTGGGGCAAGATCGGCTGCGCGCTGGTCTTCGTCGGCTTCAACCTGACCTTCTTCACCCAGTTCATGCTGGGCTCGCAGGGCATGCCGCGCCGCTACTACAGCTACGACCAGATCGAGGGCATGGCCGAGGCGTTCAAGATGTACCACCACATCTCGACGGGCGGCTCGTACATCATGGCGCTCGGCTTCGTGATCACCGGGATCTACCTGATCCACTCGCTCGTCGCCGGGCGCAAGGCGCCCGCGAATCCGTGGGGTGGCGCGAGCCTCGAGTGGCAGTGCAGCTCGCCGCCGCCGCACGACAACTTCTCGACCACGCCGGCCGTGGGCGACTGCTACGACTTCAGCGCGGTGCGCTGGGACGAGTCGAAGCAGGGCTACGTGGTCGACACCGAGGCGCACATCGCCGCATCCGGAAAGGGACACTGACCCGTGTCGCACGCCACCCACGCCGACAGCCACGGCCACGACGGTCATGACGGTCACGGGCACGACCCGCACGGCCTTCATGCGAAGTACCCGTTCCTCGCGCACCACTTCGACACGCCCAACCAGCAGTTCGAGTCGGGCAAGCTCGGCATGTGGGCCTTCCTCGCGACGGAAGTCCTCTTCTTCGGCGCGCTCTTCGTGATGTACGCGGTGATGCGATTCACCGATCCCGAGGTGTTCAGCTTCGCGAGCCGCTACCTCGACACCATCCTCGGCGGCATCAACACCTGCGTGCTGATCCTCTCGAGCCTCACGATGGCGATCGGCGTGCGCGCGGCGCAGACCAACAAGAAGGGCCTCCTCGTCACCTGCCTCGCGCTCACGCTCGCCGGCGCGATCGGCTTCCTCGTCATCAAGTACTTCGAGTACACCCACAAGTTCCATCTGAACCTGAAGTGGGGCGAGGCCTTCTACCAGCCCGTCGACGAGGCGGAGGCGCAGCTCGTGAAGACCGAGCCCGCGCCGGTCGCGAACCCCGTGCTCGCGATCGCCTCGCCGAATCCGTCGGCGGGCGCCGCGGGCGCCGAGCTCGTCTCGCTGCCGCCCGTCGACCGCACGGCGATCGCCGCGCCGAAGGCGGGCCCCGACGGCGTCGTCTCGATCGAGTCGCTCAAGGAGAAGGCCGCCGCGGCCGCTTCGCACGCCCACGAGGAGATCCCGCATCTCGTCGATCCCGGCCTGCCGCCCAACACGCACCGCTTCTTCGCCATCTACTACATCATGACGGGCCTGCACGGCATCCACGTGCTCATCGGCGTGGGCGTGATCGGATGGCTGCTCGTGATGGCCATGCGAGGCCGCTTCAACAGCAACTACTACGCGCCCGTCGACTTCGTCGGCCTCTACTGGCACGTCGTCGACCTCGTGTGGATCTTCCTCTTCCCGCTCTTCTACCTCATCCACTGACGCGCCCTGCGCGCGAAGCGCGGGATCCGCCCGGATCCCGACCCGAAGGACACACCCATGTCGAGCCACTCCCACGCGGCGCACGATGGACACGGTCACGGCGGCGGACACCCGCTCGTCGGGCATCTCGTCCCGTACAGCACGCTCTTCGCGACCGGCGCGGCGCTCCTCGTCCTCACCGTGATCACGGTGGCGGTGCGCTACGTCGACCTCGGCGAGGCGAACATCTACATCGCGATCGGCGTCGCGGTGGTGAAGGCGACGCTCGTGTCGCTCTTCTTCATGCACCTCCGCTGGGACCGGCCGTTCAACCTCATGGTGCTCGTCGGCAGCATGCTGTTCGTGATCCTCATGATGGTCTTCTGCATGATGGACGTGGGGCAGAACGAGCCCACCGTCGCGCCCGGCAACGCTCCGCTCGTGCAGACCTACCTCGATTCGAACGCGCCGTTCGCGCCCGTCACCTCCAAGTGACGCGCCCGCGGGCGCGGCCCTCGTTCCCGACATGACGCCGCGCACGAACGCTCCCGAGCTCGTCTCGCCCTTCGACGATCCGCAGGCCCGCCATCAGGCGGGCCTGTTCGGCATGTGGCTGTTCCTGATCGTCCTCGGCGTGCTCTTCGTGTCGACGATCCTGGGCTACCTCGTCGTGCGGATCGACAACGGCGCGGACTTCGTGCCGGCTGGCGCGCCGAAGCCTCCGACCCTCCTCCTCGTCAGCACGGGGTTCCTCCTCGTGTCGAGCGCGACCATGCAGCGCGCGCTGGCATTCGGCCGCTCCGGAGATCCGAGGCAGGGGGGCATGATGGTCGCGACCGTCGCGCTCGCCCTCGGCTTCCTCGTCGTCCAGGCGCTCGCCTGGTGGCGGCTGTACGAGCAGAACCTCGCGATCTCCGACAACCTCTACGGCTGGACCTTCTACGTGCTCACGGGCCTGCACGCCGCGCACGTGCTCGGCGGTCTTCCGCCGATGCTGCGGACCGCGTGGCGCGCGGCGCGCGCGGAGTACGGTCCCGCGGATCATCGCGGCATCACCTACTGCGCGATGTACTGGCACTTCCTCGACGCGGTCTGGCTCGTCCTCTACGCGACGCTCTGGATCGGTTCGATGGGCTGAGCCGCGACGCGGGCACCATGCCTCCTCGAGCGGAGGACGACACGGACGATCACGATCCGGGAGGGGACGAGGCAGCGCAGGCATCGGAAGCCCCTGAACCGAACGCCAGGCCCGGGGACTGTGCGTGGTCGAGAGAACGCAGGGGATAACGCGGGGGAGATAACGGACCGACGTAAAAACGAATCCGCCACCCCGAAGGGTGGCGGACCGTGCCGATCTGAACCGTATCTCCGTCTCTCAGGTGCCCTCCTCAGCCAGCCGGTCCCCGGAGACGGCTTGCATGGAGGGTCTCGAACTCCAAGGTCCGATGTCAGGCATGGTTCCCCGAGAGGGCTCGGACAAGTGAGCGGCCAGTCGAGGTTCCATGCGTGAAGGAACGCGCGGTCGGCACGATTTTCCCTCTTCAAGCGACAGAAAATCGCAAACGAGATCCTGGGCCGCCCGGCCCGCTCCGCTCAGGGCACGGCGCCGACCCGGTCCGAGAGCCTCGCCTCGGCGGCGAATCGAAGCACCGGAACGACGTGGACCGCGGCGCCGTCGGGCGCCTCGACGCGGGCGACCGCGGGGCCGCGCGGCAGGTGGATCCGAAGCCGCCGGCCGTCGATCTCGCGCTCGACGACGCGGTCCGGCCCCGCCTCGGAGACGAGCGCCTCGAGATCGAGCAGGGTCCAGCCCTCGCCCGTGGCGACCGCGATCATCGGACTCTTGAGCCGCTGCCCCGCGGCGGCGAGCGCCTCGTCGGTCGGCAGCGGGTCGGCCGCGAACTCGAGTTTCGCCGACAGGAAGTACCGCGCGTAGGAGATCTCCTTGATGCGGCGGATGGTCGCGGGATCGCGTTCGGTGACGGTGGTCGTCGGATGGGCGGCGAGCCAGTCGGCCCAGGTCGTGATGCAGGCGCCCGGAAGACGGGCCAGCCGCGTGCCGACGAGTGGGCCAGCGACCGCCACGCCGTCGAGCTG
>JBEAPQ010000242.1:0-5110 GCA_041164325.1 Planctomycetota bacterium
TCCCTGCCGCGCGCGGGTGCTGCGTTCACCGCCGACGCCATCGGAACCGTGACCGGCGCCTGCCTCGGCACGAGCACGGTCACGAGCTACGTCGAGAGCGCAGCCGGGATCGCCGCCGGGGGGCGCACCGGGCTGACGGCCGTCGTCGTCGGCCTGCTGTTCCTGGCAGCCCTGTGCTTCACGCCGCTCTTCGAGGCCGTGGGCGGCGGAGTCCCGGTCCTGCTCGAGTCCGGCGAGACCGCGACCCGCTACCCGGTCCTCGCCCCCGTCCTGATCCTCGTCGGCGCGCTGATGTGCGGCACCCTGGCCGACGTCGACTGGGAAGACTTCGGCACCGCTCTCCCGGCGTTCCTCACCGCCTTCCTGATCCCACTGACCTTCTCGATCACCGACGGCATCGCGGCGGGCTTCATCGCATGGTCGCTGCTCGACATCGTGCGCCCGGGCGCCATGCCGCGCGGCCCGCGACTCGCTGCACATGCGCTGACGGCGGTCTTCGTCGCACGCGCCGTCTGGCTGACGTGACGACCGTGGCTACGAGCCTCTCACCCGGCGCTTGAGCTCCTTCAGCCGCTGCGCCTCGGGCATCGCCTTGTAGTAGGGGTCCAGCGGGAAGCACCCGCTGAGCATGCCGTTGCGGGGTGCCGTCGTGCAGTCGCTGAACGTGCGGCAGATGCGGCGGCGCTCGAGGGGGCGGCCCTCCAGGACGTCGCGGACGAGGTCGGGGTAGATCAGGGCCATGCGGCCGAGGCCGACCGAGTCGACGTGACCCTGGCGCACTTCGGCCTGCGCGACGTGCGGGAGCCACTCCTGGAGGTAGGTGTAGCCGGTGCCGACGAAGCGGAGGTCCGGGAACAGGTGCTTGCCGGTGCGCACGACCTCGAGGTGGCGCAGCACGGAGCGCAGAGGGTCTTCGGGAGGCAGGTAGCCGTCGCTCGGCGGGTAGCTGGCCGGGCGCTGCAGGTGCGGGCACCAGTAGGGCGAACTCAGCGTCTGGTTGATCAGCTGGATGCCGAGCCCCTCGCAGAGCCCGAGGAAGCGGAGCGGTTCCTCGAGATCGAAGGCCGTGGGGTCCGTCGCGTGCGCGCCGAAGCCGAGCTCGTAGCGCGCGGTCGCGTCGTCCCGATCGGGTTCGCCGACGCGGGTCTCGGCGTTGGGGCGATGCGGGTGGATGTCGGCGAGCGAGATGCGGCAGCCGATCGGCAGGCCTGGGCACGCGGCACGGATGGCCTCGACGATCTCGACGAAGAGGCGCGTCCGGTTGTCGAAGCTCCCGCCGTAGCGGCCCGCGCGCGCACGGCCTGCCAGGACCTCGTGCAGCAGGTAGCCGTGGCACGCCTTGACGTCGACGAAGTCGAATCCAGCCGCCTGCGCGAGCTCGGCGGCCCGCACGTAGCGGGGCACGAGTGCCGCGAGCTCGTCGTCGGACAGAAGCGTGCTGTCGTCGGTGATGCCCTGGCGTCGGTCGAGGATCGGATGGCGCTGCACGGTCCGCGGCGCGGGCGGACCGTCCGGTCGCGCCCAGCGTCCGGAGTGCGTCAGCTGGAGACCGACGACGAGTCCATCGGAGGCGAAGCCCGCTTCGGCGTGGCCCTCCCGGACCTGTCCGAGCAGCGCGCGCAGCCCGCCCACGACGTCGACGTCCTCGTTCAGGTACAGCTGGTTCGGATTGGCGCGACCATCTGCCTGGACCGCGAAGGCCTCGCCCCCCCAGATCAACTTGGCCCCGCTCTGCCCGAAGCGCCGCCACCGCCGCAGCGTGTGCGCGGTCGGAAGGCCGTCCGACGTGCCGTCCCAGCCTTCCATCGGATGCATCGCGAAGCGGTTGCCGACCTGCAGATCGCTCGCCTCGAACGGCTGGGCGAGAGGCCCTTCCGGCCCGCCGAGGACGTCCTCGTCCGCGTCGAAGTCGAGTCCGAACGCACACAGATGCTCGCGGAACGCGGCGAACGTCTTGTGATGCCCCGGCGGCGTGTACTCCGCCATCACGCACCGCCTCCGCTGGGCGCCAGCACGGTCCGGAAGAACGACGAGACCTCCTGGATCTCCTCCCAGCAGACCTGGTGCTGCATCGGATAGGAGTGGAAGTCGACCACGTGGCCCCGCGCCACGAGCGCCTCGCGCAGCGCCTCGCCGCGGTCGAGTCCGACCATCGGATCGTGCGTGCCGTGCGCCTGGAACACAGGACAGGTGGCGTTGGCTGGGGAGCGTTCGGCGTCCAGCGAGTCCTCGCAGACGAGGTAGGTCGACAGCGCCACGATGCCGGCGAGGCGTTCCGCATGGCGCAGCCCCGTGAACACGGCCATCGCACCTCCCTGCGAGAACCCCGCGAGCACGATGCGCTCGGACGGGATGCCACGCGACCGCTCCCGCGCGATCAAGGCCTCGATCCGGGCGTGCGACGCGCGGATGCCAGCCTCGTCGTGGCGACGCCGGAGGTCGATCTCGGCGATGTCGTACCAGGCCGGCATCACGTAGCCACCGTTGAGCGTGACCGGGATCTGCGGTGCGTGCGGGAACACGAAGCGCACGCCCAGGTCGGCAGGCAAACGCAGCTCGGGCACGATCGGCTCGAAGTCGTGGCCGTCGGCGCCGAGCCCGTGCATCCAGATCACGGCGGCGCGCGCTCCACCCTTGGGCTCGATCTCGACGCAGGGCAGCAGTTCGGTCATGGGTCGGGGAGGGTAGCCTTCGCGCGACCAGTGGTCCACGCCAGCAGGACCCAGCCGACCTGCAGCGACCTACAGCGAATCGCGCGCGAAACCGACGCCGTCGAGCACGTCCGGCGCATCGTTGTGCGAATGCGTGAAGCCGTGCGCCCGCTCCCAGGCCACGGTCTCCGCCGCTCGGAACGCGACGATGTAGGCGCGGCGCCAACGCTCCGAGGTGTTGCCACCCGACCCGTGGATCACGCGCTCGTCGTGGACGGTGACGTCGCCGCGCGCGATCTCGACGCAGCGGATCGGATCGACGGCCTCGTCGACGGCGGCCACCAGCGTGTGCGACTCCTCACGGTCCCCGGTGATCGGGCGGTGCGGACGCAGCCGCGGCTCGCGGTGCGACCCCGGCACGAACCGCATGCACCCGTTCTCGACCGTCGAGTCGTCGAACGCACACCAGATCGTCGCGGTCCGCACATCGGGGGTCACCGGCCAGTAGGCGAGGTCCTGGTGCCACGCGAACACCGCGTCCGCCTTGCCGGGGCGCTTGGCGAGAAGCTGGTCGTAGTCCAGTTCCAGACCCTCACCCTGGAGCTGGGCGGCGATCGACGCCGAGCGCCGCTCCAGGATGTTGCCCTGCCACGCGGAGTGGTACTTCCGCGGCAGCATCACGTTGATGATCGAGTACTCGTCGCGCGCGCGGGCGTAGTCCCCCGCCATGTCGCAGTAGTCCTTCCCCTCGACCGGGATCTCGCCATGGATCAGGCGCTCGTAGTCGACCTCGAGGGCTGCGAGCTCTTCGTCGGACAGCACGCCGCGGAGATGGACGTAGCCGTCGCGGCGGAACGCAGCGATCTCCTCGTCCGAAACGACGTAGCGGTCACCCTGACGGCGAGCTGTGCCTTCCATGGGCCGCACAGGCTACCGGCTTCCGCCCCGGACCGAGACCGTGTTCACTGCTCGCCATGACCCGCCCACGCATCGTCTGGGACAGTGAGCTCGGCCGGATCGACCCGAAGCAGCCCCCGCGCAGCCAGCGGAAGGCGCCCGAGGGCGACGGCGTCGTGCGGATCCGGCGCGAGACCGGCGGGCGGGGCGGCAAGACGGTGACGACGATCCTCGGCCTGCAGGGCAGCGAGGCGGACCTGAAGAAGCTCTGCGGCGACCTGAAGAAGCTCTGCGGCGTCGGCGGCGCCGTGAAGGACTTCGTCCTCGAGATCCAGGGCGATCACAGGGACAAGATCGAAGCCTTCCTGGTCGGCAAGGGTCTGACCGTCAAGCGCGCAGGCGGGTGACCCGACACGGCGCCGGCTACTGCTTCTGGTCGAGGTCGAAGTAGTGCCCACCTCGCGCGATCAGCGCGGCGTGCGTCCCCCGTTCGATGATCCGGCCCTGGTCGAGGACCACGATCTGGTCCGCGTCGCGGATGGTTGCCAGCCGGTGCGCGACGACGAGCGAGGTCCGCCCCCGCAGGAGACGGCGTACGGCCTGTTGGAGCAGGTGCTCGGTGTGCGCATCGACGTTGGACGTCGCCTCGTCGAGCACGAGGACCTTCGGCTGGAGCAGCAGCATCCGTGCGAACGCGATCAGCTGCTTCTCGCCGGACGAGAGGTTGCGGCCGCGTTCGGCGACCGGTTCGCGATAGCCGGCCGGGAACCGCCGCACGACGTCGTCGAGCCCGAGTTCGGCCGCCGCACGCAGTGCATCCTCATCGGAGGCATCCGGGCACCCGAGCTTCAGGTTGTCGAGGATCGTGCCGCGGAACAGGAACACGTCCTGGGCGACCACGCCGACCTGCCGTCGCAGGTCGTTCCGCGCCATGTCACGGACGTCGACACCGTCGAGTCGGATCGCACCTCCTTGGATCTCGTAGAGGCGGGTCAACACGCTGAGCAGCGTGGTCTTGCCGGCGCCGGTCGGCCCGACGACCGCCACCGTCGCACCGGCCGGGATCTCGAGCGTGAAGCCGGTGAGGACCGGTCGATCCGCGTGGTAGCCGAACGTCACGTCCTCGAACGCAACGCGTCCCAGGCCATCGGCGTGCCGCGGCACCGCAACCTCGGGCACTTCGGTGGGTTCATCGAGCAGCGTGAAGATCCGCTCGCTCGCGATCGTCGCGTTCTGCAGGACCGTGTACTTCATCGACAGGTCGCTGAGCGGGACGAACATCCGCTGCATGTAGTCGACGAACGCGTAGAGCGTGCCGAGCGTCAGGCCTGTCGCGGCGGCATCCGCAGCCGGCACACCGAGCGCCTCGACCGCGAAGGCCCCACCGACCCAGAGGATGAGGGCCGTCGTGAAGGAGCCGAGCATCTCGGTGATCGCAGACAGCAGCGACTCCCAGCGAACCGTTCCGAGCTGGGCTGCCAACACACCGTCGTTGATGTCCTCGAAGCGCGCAGCGCTCCGGCGCTCCTGGCCGAACATCTGCACGATCGCCATGCCCTGGC
>JBEAPQ010000243.1:0-3466 GCA_041164325.1 Planctomycetota bacterium
TGCAGTCCCAGGCACTCGCCGTCACGTCGATCGGCAGCACGCGGAGCCCGTGGCGCTTCGCGTCCTCGACGATCGTCGCCACCGAGTAGAAGCCCATCGGCTGCGCGTTCAGGAGCGCGCAGGTGAACACGTCGATGTGGTGGCAGCGGAGCCACGCCGTCGCGTAGGCGATCAGCGCGAAGCTCGCCGCATGGCTCTCCGGGAAGCCGTACTCGCCGAACCCCCGGATCTGCTCGAACACGCGCTCGGCGAACTCGCGTTCGATCCCCTTGTCGAGCATCCGCGCGATCAGCCGCTCGCGGTGCCGTTCCATCCGACCGTGCTGGCGCCACGCCGCCATGTCGCGCCGCAGCTGGTCGGCCTCCCCCGGCGTGTAGTCGGCGGCGACGACCGCGAGCTTCATGACCTGCTCCTGGAACAGCGGCACGCCGAGGGTCTTCTCGAGCACCGGCACGAGGCTCTTGTGCGGGTAGGAGACCGGCTCCTGGCCGTGCCGACGCCGCAGGTAGGGGTGCACCATGTCCCCGGCGATCGGGCCCGGACGCACGATGCTGATCTCGACGACCAGGTCGTAGAAGGTCCGCGGCCGGAGCCTGGGCAGCATCGCCATCTGCGCGCGGCTCTCGATCTGGAAGACCCCGACCGTGTCGCCCGCGCAGATCATGTCGTAGGTCTTCGTGTCTTCGGGCGGGATGCGCGCGAGGTCGAGCTCCAGCTGCTTGTGCCGGCGCAGGAGCCGGAGCGCCGCGTCGCAGAGCGTCAGCGCGCCGAGCCCGAGCAGGTCGACCTTGAACAGCCCGAGTGCCTCGACGTCGTCCTTGTCCCACTGGATGACGGTCCGGTCGGCCATCGCGCCGTTCTCGATCGGCACGAGGTCGTGCACCGGCTCGTGGCCGAGCAGGAACCCACCCGGGTGGATCGAGAGGTGCCGCGGGAAGTCGCGGATCTCGTCGACGAGGCCGAGGAAGTGCCGGTGCACCGCCGCGTCCGGATCGAGACCAGCATCGCGGAGCAGCGCGCCTGGATCGTCTCCACCGTAGGACGAGCCGAGCTTCGCGATCCGGTCGAGCGCGGTCTCGGGCATGCCGAGCGCCTTGCCGACCTCCCGCACCGCCGACTTCGTCCGGTAGCGCACGACGATCGCGACCATCGCCGCACGATCACGGCCGTACTTCCGGTAGACGTGCTGGATCACCTCCTCGCGGCGACCGTGCTGGATGTCGAGGTCGATGTCCGGCGGTTCGTGCCGTTCGACCGACAGGAACCGCTCGAACAGGAGGTCCATCCGCACCGGGTCGATCGCCGTGATGCCGAGCGCGTAGCACACCGCCGAGTTCGCGGCCGAACCGCGGCCCTGGCACTGGATCCCCTGTTCGCCGCAGTAGCGGACGATCTCGTGCATCGTCAGGAAGTAGCCCGGGTAGTCGAGCTGCTCGATGATGCCGAGCTCCTTGTCGAGCTGGCGGGTGACCTTCTGCGGCAGGTCCTGGCCGTAGCGCCGCCGCGCGCCCGTGTAGGTCATCTGGCGCAGCCACTGGGCCGACGACGTCCCGTCCGGGAGCTGCTCCGACGGGTAGACGTAGCGCAGCTCTGCGAGCCCGAACCGGCAACGCTCCGCGACCTCACGCGTCCGCGCGATCGCGCCCGGATCATCGTCGAACAGCTTCTCGAACGCCGACGGGGCGTGGAGCACGTGCTCGGAGTTCGGGCGCGTCGCCTGCCCGGCACCGTCCAGCTTCACGCCGTGGCGGATGCAGGTCAGCACGTCCTGCAGGTGGCGCCGCGCACGCGTGTGGTAGAGCACTTCGTTGCCCGCCACGGTCGGCACGTCGAACCGCCGCGCGGTCGCACGGACCCGCGCTTCCAGCGGCGCGTCCTCGTCGCGCCGATGCCGGGTCACCAGCGCGTAGAGCCGCGATCCGAACGCATCCTTCAGCACGCCGAGCTCCGGCTGGTCTCCCTTCCACAGCGCGACCAATCCACCCGCGTGGTCCAGGACCTCCCGCGGCTCGACCACGCACGCGCCCTTGGCCGAACGCAGCCGCCCCGTCGTCACCAGCCGACACAGGTTCGCGTAGCCCGCGCGATCCTGCACCAGCAGCACCGCCGTGCTGCCGTCCGCGACCGTCACCTCGGACCCCACGACGATCCGCACGCCGTGCTCCCGCCCCGCCACGTAGGCGCGGACGATCCCCTGCACCCCATCCCGGTCGGTGATCGCCAGCGCCCCCACCCCCGCCGCCTGCGCGTGCACCACCAGCTCCTCGGGGTGCGACCCACCCTCGAGGAAGCTGAAGTTCGTCTTGCACCACAGCGGGACGTAGCTCGACACGGCCGATTCCTCCGGCGCGTCGCGCAACCGGGGGGACGACCAAAGCAGTCAGATGTCTCCTCGTCAACAGGTTGGCGCGAAGGCCCCTGGGCACCCCGCGGTCGAGCGCCGCAGAGCCCTCACCGCCACCACGCCGGGCCGTCGTGGCCAGTGGCTGCAGGCACCACAGGCGGGCGGACCGCGCCCGGAGACGGGCGAGCGTCCGGGCCGACTGCGCGCTCGCAGGCGCCGCAGACGAGGGCGCCGAGGAACGGGCCGAACCCCAGCCCGAATGCGAGGGCGACGAGCGCGCCGCCCAGCAGGAAGAGCTGGGCGCGGGACGCGAAGCTCGACAGGTCGAGGCTGCCCAGGAAGGTGAGGTCGAAGGCCGTCGCCGCGAGGCCGACACCGAAGCCGCTGGCGAGCGTGATGTCGAGGGCGACCAGGAGCACCGCGGCGACGAGGCCGAAGACCAGCGCCGCGAGCCAGACCAACACGAGGTGCTGGAGGAGTGCCGGGATCGGGTGGCGACGCACCTGGGCGAGCGTGGACTGGAGCGTCCCGCCGAACTGGTCACCGCCGACCGCACCCGCCGGCAACGCGAGCCAGATCGCCACCGGCAGGAACAAGAGCACGATCGCGTTGCAGACGAAGAACAGGAGTCCAAAAGGCACGGCGACGATCCACGTCGATCCGACGAGACCTCCGAGCCACGGTTCGACGAGGCCCATCACGAGCCAGGCCGCCGCGACCAGGACGAGGCTCGGCAGGAGGCCGGGAATCCACCCCGCCCACGCGCTGCGCAGCGCCTCGCCCGGGCTCGGGACCGCACGACCGCGCAGCGTCGCCAGATCGACGCGCGCGATCGCGGAGCCAGCCAGCAGGAGCCCGACGCCGAGCAGCGCGGCCAGGGCAAGACCGCCCGCACCCGCGGCGGAGAACACGTGCCGGAGAATCACGAGGAGCACGAGTGCGGGCACCGGCCCGAGCGTGGACAGCTCGGCGGCACGCTCCGCAGGGGGCCTGCGTCCACCCACCGCCAGGACGAGGCCCGCGAGGACGAGCACGAGGTCACCGACCCAGGGCTGGTCGGTGGCGATCACCGCCTCGGCACAGATCCAGAACAGAAGCAGCACCCCGAACACAGACATGGCC
>JBEAPQ010000244.1:0-5272 GCA_041164325.1 Planctomycetota bacterium
CGCTCGCCTTCGTCGCGATCCCCGCAGTCCGCCACGGCGGTGCCACCCAGGCTGCGGCCTGGACGCTCCTGATCTGGCTGTTCGCGTGTCTGGCCCCCACCTACAAGACTCCGCTGGGAACAGGGGTGGTCGGCACGCGCATGCTGTACGACGCGCTGCCCGTGCTGGGCTTCTTGCTGGCATTCGGCCTCGTCCACGCCGAACTCCGCGCGACGCGCCTCCTCGCGACGCTCCTCGGCGCGACGATCGTTGGTCTCGGACTGCCGCCGACCGAGAAGTACGCCGCGGAGTTCCGGCAAGCGTTCCGCACGAACGATGCCGCGCGCAGCGCGCTCGAGGAGCGGGGCGAGCGGGCGGACGAGGAATCGCCACTCGCCATCCTGTCGTTCCCGCCGACCCCGGATGTCCCGGGGCCGATCAACCCGGTCTCGTACTTCGCGCTCGGACGTGCCCCGTACGCGGCCAAGCCGTTTCCTGCGCTCGGCCTCGGCAGCATCCTCGACCGCTTCCCCTTCGCCCCCGATGTCTGGCACGACCCGCGACCGATCCACGCCGCGCTCTCCGCCGGCTCGTCGGTGGCACGTTTCGACACGGTCAGCGGTTCGATGGAGTTCTGGGAACGGCCTTCGGACCTCGCCCCGACTCGATCCGAAAGCGCAGAGCTGACGCTGCCGTCCCCGTCACACCCGCTCACCTACGAGGAACTCGTCGTCACCGTCGAGGGCTCGATCGAAGGCGGAGCCGTGGCGCTCCGCACGAGCGTCGGGGAGTTCGGGGGTCCCGCGGGCCTTCCGCTCCCAGCAGGAGGTGCGCCGGGCCGACGGACCACGCACGCGATCGACCTCAGCGCACGGCCGGACCTCCTGGCCCTCGCGATGGCCGGCGGGACGCTCGACGGCTTCCGCGCGCAGGTGGCGGGAGCAGGCCGGGTCGTGGCGGTCGAGGCGCGCCCCCGCGTCGCCGAACTGCCGCTGACGACCCGCCTCGATGGGCGGATCATCCCGTTCGCGGATCTCGAGGGCGCAATGGTCGCGCCGGCTGCTGACCCCACAGACGTCATGCACCTGCTGCTGCTCGGGGAGGCCACGGCGTTCCGGTTCGCGGTCACCCCCGGCCAGCCGGTCCAGATTCCGAAGCGGGTCCTCGAGCAAATCCGGAACTTCGGCCATGCGCTCCACGCGCGTCGGTTCTGGTATGCGTTCGCGGTGGAAGGTCCTCCGGGCCGGGCAGCAGCGCGCTCCGCGCTGGACCGCTTCGAGGTCACGGGACTGCCGCGCCGCTGACGTGTCGACCCGGTCCCTTGCCCGGCGCGGGACCCGGGCTAGTTTCCCTCGCCTGATGCTCGCCCGTTGGATCATCCTGGCCTCGACCGCCGTCCTCGCCGCGTGCGGGACGACCCGCGCACCGGATCGCCCCGTGCTCGAATGCGCGGTCCAACCAGAGGCTCTCGCCAGCGAGCCGCTCGGCACGAGCGGCGACGCGGGCTCGACGCAGTTCCTGGTCCGCGGCCACTACGGCATCCCGATTCTCGGCAAGTCGCTGTTCTGGGACGGGAACGGCTCGGACGACGACTTCGGTGTGGGCGGCTACGCCTACCACTACCTCGTCGACGGCATCGCACTCGGTGCCGGCCTGACGGCCACCGCGTTCAAGACCCCTGGCGCCGACGTCTACGGCATCGAGTTCGAGGCCGTGTCGCGGTTCGACATCGCCCAGCTCGGGACGAGCCGGGTGTTCTGGGATTGGACCGCCGGCTGGCTGCAGTCCACGGACGGCATTCCGCCGGGCGGCACCGAGTGGAACATGACGTTCTCGTTCGGCCCGGGGATCGACATCCCGCTCGACGCCGGACGGAGCCTGCAGATCTCGACGGCCTACCACCACAAGTCCAACGCGCTGGGCAGCCAGCACGATCGGAACCCGAGCCAGAACGAGGTCCGGGCGTGGGTCGGCTTGGCCTGGCAGTTCTGACGAGGACCCGCGCCCGGAAGGCGCACGACTAGGGTCCGCGGAACGAGCGGCAGAGGAACAGCTCCGCGGTCATGACCTCGAAGCCGAACCTCTCGATCGACACCCTGCCGGCCGACTCCACCGCATCGAAGTGCGGGCGCACCCGCTCGAGGGCCGCCGCGGCGCGGCGTTCCGGGTGCGCCAGGACGAACACGGCGTCCTCCCCGAGGTGACCTGCCGGCGCATCCCAGTGCTCGAACTGGAGCGCCCTCTCGCCGTAGACGTTCTGCGCCATTACCGGCCACCGCGCAGCATCGCCGCCGTCCTCGAGCGTGGTCTCGGCGAGCGCATGCTGGAGCTGGGCCGCGTCCTTGTAGTCGGAGCCGAACAGGAACACGTTGCCGGGCTTGCCGTCCACCGCGTCCGCAGCTGCCGCCACGCGGGCGGCCCGATCGGCGATCCGGTCCCAGCCCACCCAGGAGGACCCGCGGCCGGCTGGAAGCAGCACCATCGCCGGGCCGAGTGCGAGGAGAACGACAGCGGTCGCGAGTGCGCGGCCCGTCCAGAGCACCCGGCGCGCGCTCGCCTCGCCTGCACCTCGCTCCGACCACCAGACCACTCCGCCGAGCACCAGCACCGCGTAGGCCGGCGTGAACCAGTTGACCTTGACCGTCATCCACAGCGCGTTGACGAGCAGGTAGGTCGGCAACGGCAGCCCGAACGCGGCGATCCAGATCGCGCGCGGATCGCGTTCCCGCCCGCGCGCCCACCAATACCCGAGCCCGAGCGGCAGCAGCAGCACGAGCGCGGGATGGAACATCCCGAACTGCTGTCCGACCACCTCGAAGAACCCGCCCAGGTCGAGCTCGGCCTTCGCGTAGCGATCCGAAGTCTGGAAGCGGAACGACTCGAACTCGTTGCGGACGTTCCAGAGCACGACCGGCAGGAACACGAGCGCAGCGACGACCACGGCCGCATACGGCCAGGGCGTCCGCAGCTGCCGGCGCATCCGGGGATCGAGCAGGAGCACCATGACCCCGCCGACCGCGAGGAACGCGGCCGTGTACTTGCCGAGAAGAGCGGCTCCCGCGGCAATGCCCGCCAGGCACCACCAGAGAGCCCTTCCCTGCCGCGCGCGCCAGAGCGCCACGATCGCCAGCAGCCAGAACAGGCACAGCGGTGAGTCCGGGGTCGCCAGGAAGCGGGTCGTCGCGAGGGCCGGCACGGCAAGGGTCGCCCAGATCCAGAGAGCGCGCGCCTTGTCACCCACACCGAACTCGACGAGGAGTGCACGCCCCGCGGCGACGGCGGCAAGGCCCGCGCAGAACGTCACGAACCGGATCCCGAGAGCCCCGTCACCGAACAGCGTGCTGCCGACCAGGATCATCCAGGCGATCAGCGGCGGGTGGTCGAAGTAGGACAGGTCCGGGTGCTGGGCGTAGCACCAGTAGTAGGCCTCCTGCGCGAAGATCGGCATCGCGAGGACGAGCCACAGGCTGAGCAGGCTCGTGACGACGAAGGCGCGGCGTTCGGGGCTGGAGTAGGGAACCATCGCGAATCGGCGGCCGCTCACTCTAGCTCGGCGTCCGCCGACATCGGAGGCGCAACCGGCACGCAGCGGTGTCTTCCCCACGCGCCGACGGGCCGGCATCCTGCGTGTCCATGGACGTGCACGAAGCGATCCGCAGCCGGCGGACCATCCACTCCTACCGCACGGAGCCGCTGCCCGAGGGTTGCCTCGAGCGAGCGCTCGGGGCGGCCATCCTCGCACCGAACCACCGCCTGACCTTCCCGTGGCGGTTCACCCGTGTCGGGGCCGAGACCCGGGCCCACCTCGCCGCACTCGCGGTCCGGCTCCAGACCGAGAAGCAGGGCGCGATCCCGGCCGAGGTCGTGAACAAGATCCGATCCAAGGTCCTCGACCCGGCCGAGCTGATCGTGGTGACGGTCGTGCGCCACGAGGACCCGTTCACCGCGCGGGAGGACTACGCGGCGACCGCGTGCGCGATCCAGAACCTCCACCTGGCACTCTGGGCCGAGGGGGTCGGCAGCAAGTGGAGTACGGGTGGCCCCACGCGCCACGAGGACGGCTACCGCATTCTCGGAATCGACCGAAATGTCGAGGAGATCATCGGCTTCCTCTGGGCAGGGCTGCCCGCCAAGGTCCCGCCCTGCCCCGAGCGTCCCGCACTCGAGACCTTCGTGCGCACCCTGCCATGAGCGACATCGGCCCCTGTCCACCTTCGGATGACTGGGGCAAGCGGAGTCCCAGCCTGACCGACCGGCGGTTCCTCGAGGGACCGCGGAGCCGCCTCGCCGAACTCGGTCGGGTGGTCCGGATCGGCGTGGAGTTCGTGCGCGGCTTCCGCGCGCTGCACTTCCTGCCACCGTGCGTGACGGTGTTCGGCTCGGCGCGCCTCCGCGAGGAGTCGCCGCACTACCAGCAGGCGGTCCGGATCGGCGGGCGGCTCGCCCGGGCCGGGTTCACGGTGATGACCGGCGGCGGACCCGGGATCATGGAGGCTGCGAACCGCGGCGCGCGCGAGGCCGGCGGGCTGTCGATCGGCTGCAACATCGTCCTGCCGCACGAACAGCGCCCGAACCCCTACATCGACCAGTTCGTCGAGTTCCGCTACTTCTTCGTCCGGAAGGTGATGCTCGTCAAATACAGCTGCGCCTTCGTCGCCCTGCCCGGCGGCTTCGGGACGATGGACGAGGTCTTCGAGTGCGCGACGCTGATCCAGACGGGCAAGATCCACGACTTCCCGCTGATCCTCGTCGGAACCGCGTTCTGGCAGCCGCTCGTCGAGCAGTTCCTCGAGGCGCGGATGCTGCGGGAGGGCACGATCGACCAGGACGACATCGAGCGCCTGATCATCACGGATGACGTCGACCTGGCCGTCGACCGCATCCGCACGTGCGCGGAACGTCGCTTCGGTCTGCGGCTCCGGCCGCAGCGTCCCAACCCGCTGCTCGGCGAGCACGCGCCGAAGCCGCGCGCCAGGGCCTGACCTCGGCGGCTCCGGGCGCTGTGCCTACCGCCGCAGCGTCGAGCGGTGCACGAGCCAGTAGCAGAGGAAGCCGAGGGGTCCGAAGACCGCCGTCGCCAGGATCCAGCCGAACGGCGGCATGTAGTCCGGGGTCCGCCCTTCCCGCTTCAGTTTCTCCAGGTCGCGGTAAACGCCGACGGTCAGCAGGACCGCGACGGTGATCGCCGCGACGGACAGGAGAAAGCCGATCAGGCGACCAAACACGTCGGCGTATTCGATCATGATGCGCTCGCGCGCGTGCCCGCGGCACGCCCTCGCTGGCCACGCGTTCT
>JBEAPQ010000245.1:0-2802 GCA_041164325.1 Planctomycetota bacterium
CGCTTCGTCGAGGTCGCGCTCAAGCTGCCGCTGAAGACCGCGTTCACCTACCGGCTCGAGGACGGCCAGGAAGCGCGGCCCGGCAGCCGCGTCCGCGTGCCGTTCCGCGGCAAGGACATGCCGGGCGTCGTCGTCCGGCTCCGCGCCGAGTGCGGTGAGGTCCCGGCGCACAAGATCCGCGCGGTCCGCGAGGTGCTCGACCACGACCTCGTGCTGCCCGAAGCGCTGCTCCAGCTCGCGAGCCGCATGACGCACGACTACGGCTGCAGCCTCGGCGAGGCGCTCGACGCGATGCTGCCGGCCGTCGCCAAGCAGAGGGGCGTCCGCAAGATCCCGCACCTCGAGCTCGCGATCCGCAGCGACGAGGCCGAGGTCCTGGCGATCGAGCTCGAGGACCGCTTCGAGCAGCAGGCGCGCGTGCTGCGTGCGCTGGTCGAGTGGGGGGCGCCGATGCCGACGCTCCAGCTCCAGCGCGACACCGGCACCAGCGACAGCCCGTGGAAGACGCTGCAGAAGCGCGGCTCGATCCGCCGCGTGATGATCGACGAGGACGCGGAGCCCCTGATCCCGGACACGACCGAAGGCCAGAAGCGCCACGAGCTCAACGACGGCCAGCGCGATGCCGTCGACAAGATCGGTGCAGCCCTCGACCGCAGGCAGGCGCGGACGTTCCTGCTCCACGGCGTCACCGGCTCGGGCAAGACCGAGGTCTACCTGCAGGTCCTCGAACGCGCCCGCACGCTCGGCCGCACGGCGATCGTCCTCGTCCCCGAGATCTCGCTGACGCCGCAGACGGTCGGCCGCTTCGCGGCGCGCTTCCCGGACGTCGCGGTGCTGCACTCGGGCCTGACCGGCGCGCAGCGCGCGCAGGAGTGGCACCGCATCCAGCGCGGTGACGCGCACGTCGCGATCGGCGCGCGTTCGGCGCTGTTCGCCCCGCTCCGCGACGTCGGGCTGATCGTCATCGACGAGGAGCACGAGAACTCGTTCAAGCAGGACTCGACGCCCCGCTACCACGCGCGCGAGACCGCGATCGCCCGCGCCGAGATCGAAAACGCCGTCGTCGTCCTCGGCTCGGCTACGCCCACGCTCGAGAGCTACGGGCGCGCCAAGCGCGGCGTCTACGAGCTGATCACGCTGCCCAACCGCGCCGGCAAGGGCACGCTGCCGCGCATCCTCGTCGAGGACCTCCGCAAGGAGGACAAACGCCAGAACTTCGAGGGCGTGACGATCTCGCGGACGCTGCAGAACCTGATGGAGGAGCGGCTCGCGACGCGCGACCAGATCATCCTCTTCCTCAACCGTCGAGGCTTCGCGCCGACGCTGATCTGTCCGTCGTGCGGCACCGCGGTCCAGTGCGAGCACTGCGACGTCAGCATGACGTGGCACGCGCGGCGCGGCCGGCTCTGCTGCCACTACTGCCAGCACGAGAAGCGCCGCCCCGAGGTCTGCGGCTACTGCCAGCACCCCAAGCTCCACGAACTCGGCGCCGGCACCGAACGCGTCGAGGCCGCGGTCAAGCAGCTCTTCCCGCAGGCGATCGTCGCGCGGATGGACGCCGACACGATGCGGCAGCGCGGCGCGCACGAGCGCGTGCTGACGGCGTTCCGCCGCCGCCAGATCGACATCCTGATCGGCACGCAGATGATCGCGAAGGGCCACGACTTCCCGGACGTCACGCTGGTCGGCGTGATCTCCGCCGACTCGGGGCTCTTCCTGCCCGACTTCCGCGCCGCCGAGCGGACCTTCGGCCTGCTCTACCAGGTCGCCGGCCGCGCCGGCCGCGGCGACAAGCCGGGCACCGTCGTCTTCCAGACGCTCTGCCCCGAGAACTACGCGGTCCGCGCCGCCGCCGCGATCGACTACGAGTCCTTCGTCCAGCAGGAGCTCGCGTTCCGCCGCGCCACCGACTACCCGCCCTACGCCCGCCTGATCCGCGTGCTCTTCGAGGCTCCCAAGGAGTTCGAGGCCCGCCAGGGCGCCACCGCCGTCCGCGACGAGCTGAGCGGCCTCCAGGACGTCGAAGCCCTCGGCCCCGCCCCCGCCATCCTCGCCCGCGTCCGCGACCGCTACCGCGTCCACATCCTCGCCAAGTGCTTCACCCAAGAAGCCTTCGACCGCGCCATGGACCTCCTCGCCTCCGTCGAGGACCGCTCCACCCGCAGCCTCCGCGTCCTCCTCGACGTGGACCCGCTGTCGATGATGTAGGGGCCGGGGGAGACCGACCGGGCAGAGGTCTGGAGGGGTGGACCGCAAGGGGTTCGAGAGGCGCCGGCACCAGGGGTTGCTCGGTGGGTGGAGGGGCGGCTCGGGGTCTCTGCCCGAATTCAGATGGGTTCAGAGCACTTGCGGAGATCAATCGACGGATTGCGTCAGGTTGCCGAGCGAATTCCCGCGGTAGCTATTGGAGGAACAGAGAACTCGTATCCGTTGGTGACGGCGGAACTCGCGAGTCGCCCGCTCGGCCCCGAAGGTGAGGCTTCCGCTCCCGTGCCGACGGCGCAGGCGCAGATCAAGGCGCTCCAGAAAGCGGGCATCCCTGGGAGCACTCGACCATCAAGCGGCGGTCCGGGCCGGGTCGAGCGGCGAAGGTGTATCGGTGCGGGAAGATCCTCGATGCTCTTGCCGTGAGCTGACCGCTGGCGTGCCCTCTCCACCGACGCCCTGACCCGAGTCCGCGGATGCAGTCTGCGCCCGGCTGGTCCCGCCGCGAGCCTCCGGAGCACCAGAACTCCGTCCTGGGCACGATGACCCAAGCCCTCACGAACCCTGCCGAGGTTCCCGCCAGCCGCCTCTTGTCCC
>JBEAPQ010000246.1:0-8478 GCA_041164325.1 Planctomycetota bacterium
CACGGCCTCTCCGCGACGGCGAGAGCCGTCGCCAGGCAAGCACATCGCAGCCTGCAGACCGATTTCGTCACAGGCTGCGAGTTGTTGGCTTGGCAGCCGCTTCGCGGCTGCGGGAGAGCCCGTGACGACATTTCGTCACAGGCTCTCGGCGCGCGCCGTCGCGACGGTCGCAGGGCTTCGCGGGCCAAGAGACTCTCCGAGGGATGAGGAGCGCGAATCGCCCGTAACGCACGAAGCCTGCGCACAGCCGGCGCAGGCTTCGTGGAGCACCGAGCGTCACCCTGCTCGGTGCGGTGCGTGACGCACGCCGCTCAGCGGTTCGTCAGCAGCGTGTCGTAGTCGTCCGGGATCATCATCGGCTCGAACTCCTCGCCGAGGACGATGCGCGCCTTGATCAGGATGATGATCTTCCGGTTGAGGGTGTAGGTGCCCTTGCGGCTGAACAGGAAGCTCAGGATCGGCAGGTCCTTCAGCAGCGGGATGCCCGACACCATGTTCTGACGCTCGGCGAGCTTCATGCCGCCCAGCAGGATCGAGCCGCCGTCCGGCATCGTGACGGTCGTGCGGACGCTCTGCAGCGTGACGTTCGGCGTCTGGATGGAGACCGGCTGACCCGCACCCAGCGTCGTCGTGAACGTCGGGATCGGGAACTGCAGCGACATCACCGTCGGGCGCAGTTCCATCGTGATGTAGCGACGGTCGGCGGAGACGACCGGGCGGACGTCGAGGACGACACCGTCACGGACCACGTCGACCACCGGGTTCGCGACGGCGGCCGCCTGCGCGATCTCGACGTCGAAGTCGCGGATGTAGGAGGTGTGGCGCAGCGCCTGCATGTGGGCGCGCGAGTTGTTGTAGACGAGCAGGCGGGGAGCCACGATCTCTTCGCTGCGCTCGTTCTTCTGGACGGCGCGCAGGATGACTTCGAGCTCGACGTCGTCGAGGTAGGCGTACTGGAGGGACAGGCCACCCGAGTTGTCGAGGCCGTCCGGGCCTCCGCCGAGGACGCGGTCGTAGAGGTTCTCGGTCCGACCCATCAGGTCGCCGTCACCACCGTCGTCGAAGAACACGCCCGGCTCGGTGCCCGAGCCGATCTCACCCGGCGATGCCGAGTTGATCTCTTCCGGACGGCCGAAGTCGTCGAAGCGGAGGTTCGAGCGGTTGTTCCGCTCCAGGCCTCGGCCCGGGACGCCTTCGGACGACTGGTCGCCGAGGCCGCGGAAGTCGACGCCGACGTCTTCGAGGAAGCTGTCCTCGACGCGCAGGAAGCGCGCTTCGACGTCGATCTGGATGCCGACCGCACGACGCAGGTCGTGGAGCAGCTTCTCGATCTGGGCGTGGACCTCGGCGGTGTGGCGGACGAGGAGAACGCCCGAGTTGTAGCTCATCGTGCCCGGCTCGCCGTCCCAGGCGTCGACCGCGATGTTCTCGCGGATCAGGTCCTGGAGGCGGCCTTCCTCGACGACGGTCGGGGCGGGCTCTTCGTCATCGAAGCCGAACGCGCCGAGGTCGTCTTCGCCGGGCACCGACAGCTTGAGCTTCGGGCCGGGCTGGTTCTTGACGCCCTGGACGATGTCGCGGACCTCGTAGGGGACGAGGTAGGTGGTGCCCGTCATCGTCTCGGTCGAGACCAGCTCGACCACGCCGTTGCGGACCGTCCACTTGACGCCCGTCTGCGCGGTGATGACGTCGAGCGCCTGGGCGATCGGACGGGGGCCGAGGTGGAACTCGACGAGGCGGGTCGCCGACTCGTCGAGCTCACGGGCCGAGCCCGTGACGACGAAGTTCACGCCGGCGGCGTTCGCGTAGTACTTGGCCCAGTCATCGATCCCCGCGTCGGAGAAGTCGTGGGGGATGACGGTGTTCTCGACCGCTTCGCGGACCGCGCGGTCCTCGGCGTTGTCGAGGGACTCGGCGGGGCTGAACTGCAGCGGCTTCCGCTGGCTCACTTCGGCCCAACGCTCGAGGTCGAAGACGATCGACTCGGTCTGCGGCAGCAGCGAGTGGTTGATGTCGTCCATCGCCTCGGTCCACTGCTGCTTCCAGCGCTGGCGGGCGACCTCGATCTTGTTCTCGTGGTGCGCGCGGCTCGCGAGATCGTGGAGCGCGAGCGCGTCGGCGTTCTCGGGGTCCAGGGCGATGGCCTGGTCGAGGGCCTGGATCGCCTGGCGGTAGTGGCCGAGCTGGAAGTCGCGGTTGGCCTGGACCATCAGGCGGGCGACCCGCTGCTGGCGCTCGACGCGCTTGCGGCGCTCGGCTTCTTCGAGCTGCGCGGCGGAGCGGGCCTTCTCGGCCTCGACCTCGGTCTGCATCGCCAGCGCCTGGGACTGACGCGCGCGGTCGAGCTTCGCCGAGATCTCGCGCTCGAGCGCCGAGCCCGGCGTCGAGAACGGGTTGTAGTCGAGGATCAGCAGCGCGCGCTGGTAGTTGTCGATCGAGTCGCCGTAGCGGCCGAGGCCGAGTTCCGCGTCCGCCTGCTGCGACAGCTGGCGCGCGCGGAACTGGTCGCGCTCGAGGGCGATGCGGGCCTGCAGGACCTTGTCATCGAACGAGCGTGCGATGCGCGCGGTCTCGTCGCCGAGGACCTCCATGGCGGCGAGCATGATCTCGCGCGCTTCCTGGTTCTTGTCGTCGAGCTCCAGGACCTGTCCCGACTCGCGGAGCGCGTCCTTGTAGAGCTTCAGCTCGACGGCGCGGCGGGCCTTCTTCAGGCCGTCTTCCACGAGGAACTGGCGGCGCTGTTCCGCGACCTTCTGCAGGTCCTGGTCACCCTGCACGCCAACCGCGGGCGCAGCGACGAACGACGCGACGACGGTCGTGATCGAGTTGGCCTCGACTGCACCGCGGACTCCGACACCCATCGAGGGGAGAAGCAGGGTGGCGGTCGAGAGAGCCAGACCGCGGAACAGGATCGGATGGACCATCTTCATGCTGTGTCCTGGGAGCGTAATGCTGAGTCCTGAAGCGAGGGATCAGGAGGGCGAAGCGATCGGGTCGGAGGGGTGACTGACCACGGAAAGGCGCCCCGCGGACAGTTCCCGCAGGATCGCGGGGCGGACGGTAGCGGGCCCCTCTGGCAGGGTCAAGGCGAAGAAAACGCTTCGCGGGTCACCCCAAACCCTCGATCGGGCCGGGTCGTCGGCCCGGCGTGCCCCGGTTCCCTCGAGCTCACGTCCGCGGCCGGGCCCGGGGCGGCACCTCGGGTCGTCCGAGCAGCCGATTGACCCGCTTGATGTCCTCCCAGGTGTCCGCCTTGGCGGCCTCGTTCCGGAGGAGGTACGCGGGGTGCCACGTGGGCACGACCGGGATGCCGTGGAGGTCGAGCGCGCGCCCGCGGAGCTGTCCCATCGACTGGTGGGTGCCGAGAAGGCTGTGCGCGGCCACGCGGCCGAGCACGACGATGACGTCGGGCCGGACCGCACGGATCTGGGCATGCAGGAACGGCAGGCAGGCCGCGACCTCGTCCGGCTCCGGGTTGCGGTTCCCCGGCGGCCGGCACTTGTTGACGTTGGCGATGTAGACCTCGTCCCGGCGGAGCCCCATCGCGTTCTCGATGATCCGGGTCAGGAGCCGCCCGGCCGGCCCGACGAACGGCCGTCCTTGTTCATCTTCGCGGGCCCCGGGCGCCTCCCCGACGAACAGGACCCGGGCGTCAGCCGCGCCCTCCCCGAACACCGTCTGGGTGCGGTGGTCACAAAGTTTGCATTTGCGGCAGGTTGTGACGATCCTCTGGAGCGATTCGAGGTCCTCGGGGAGGTCGAGCCGGTCGAGATCGACCTCGGGCGGCGCGGCGGTCAGGGGCTCGCCGACGTCCGGCGCAGGCGCCGCGCCGACCGGGTCGGGCGCCCGTGTCGGCGCCACCACGCCCGGGCTCCCCGCGGCCGCGGGCGCGGACGCCGGCAGCACCAGCGAACCCGTCGCGGGAATCGGCAGGTCCCCGCCATACGCCGCGTCGGCGTGGCGGACCCAGGCCCGGATCGCGGCGCGGACGTCCATGGTGTGGGGTGGATCGAGGGCGCTGGCCCTGGGACAGGGCCGGCACAGGGGGGTCAGAAACCCCAGCCGATGGAGATGATCAGGCGGTTGTCGGCCTGGTCGAAGCCCGGGGACGGGGTGTTGTCGTAGTCGACGATGTGCTGGATCTGCGCGAACATCTTGTCCGTCAGCGTGGTCCGCAGGCGCGTGTCGACCCGGAAGTAGGTGTCGTTGAGGGTCTCGATGTTCGGATAGAACTCCGCGTCTTGGAGGACCTGGGTGTCTCCTGTCAGGTCCCAGCGCAGCGAAAGCGCAATGCGGGCGGCCGTGGAGTAGGAGTTGCCGCCCGACGCGTCGTAGCTGCGGTCTTCGTCGACGTAGGTGATCCCGGCCTCGCCCTGGAGCATCAGGTCGGTCTGGTCGATGACCAGATAACCGGCCCCGGCACCGGCGGTCGTGCGGAGCTTCAGGTTCGAGAGCCGGTCGTTCTCCGCGGTGCCCTGCGACCACGCGTAGAGACTGCCTGCGAGGAAGTGGTCGTACTTGAGGCTTCCGAACGTGCGGCGCTGGGCGAGTTCCCAGTCGCCGAGCTGGCCCGCGGCGTCGCGCGTCTGCTGTTCGCCGTAGTCCCAGGTCGCGCGGCCGGTCAGACGGTTGTCGTCCGTGCGGCGCACCACCTGGGTCTGCGCGTTGGCGGCGCGGCGCTCGGTGTTGCCGGCCGACAGCGAGCCCCCGAGCGCGACGTTCCCCGTCCACTCGACCGGCGGGCGGAACGAGACGAGGTCGCCGACCGGGATCGAGCGGGTCCCGTCTGCGGTCTCGATGCGGAGGTTGCCGTTCTCCAACCCGCTGATCCGGCCTTCGATACGCTCCCCGGCTCCGGTCGCGAACTGGATCGAGTGGGCGCCGTCGATCGATTCGATCTCCCCGACCGCGATCTGGAGCTTGCCCGCGGCCGCGGTGTCGATCGTCGCCTTGCCGCCGGCCACCGACGTGACCGAGCCGGTGATCCGGTCGCCGTTCTTCAGGACGATCGTGCCGTGCGGAGACTGGGCGTGGGTGAATCCGGAGAGGACGAGGAGCAGCGTGGACGTGCGGAGGAAGGAAGGCATGCAGCGTTGTCGGTCGATTGGGCAGCGGCCGACCTGGGAATCCGGACTCGGCCTGCGGTAAAGACGGGGAGTATCGAGACCCGGATTCGGAGGCTCCGTCAATCGAAATCCGGCCCGTGTGGAGCATGACCCGAGCCCCTCAAGACCTGCCCGGACGGCGCGCACTCCTCTGGATTGCCCTCGCCTGTTTCGTGGTCTTCCTGCCGTCCGTCCTCCGGTCGGACTTCCTCAATTTCGACGACCCACGTCTGTTCGGCGCGGGCTCGGAACTCGAAACGGCCGGGTGGGCGGGGGTCCTCGACCCGACCCGGACCGTCGCCGACGCCTATCTCCCGGTCGCGCACGCTTCCCTGTCCCTGGATCGTGCGGTCTTCGGGGATCGGCCGTTCGGGCCGCACCTCCACTCGCTGCTTCTGCACGTCCTCGTCGCGTTCGCGCTCGCGCGCTTGACGGCACGCCTGGGCGCCTCTCGCGCGGCGGCGACGGCGGGCGCGCTGGCGTTCGCGTTGCACCCCGCTGTGTGTGAGTCGGTGCTCTGGGTCGCCGGGAGGAAGGACCTCCTCGCCGCTCTGTTCTCGATCCTGGCCCTGTCCCGGTTCCTCAGGCTCTGCCGAGGCGAGGTGACCCGGAATGCGGTCGGGCTCGGCGGGCTCGCCGGACTCGCGCTGCTCGCGATCTACGCCAAGGGAACGGCGCTCGTGCTGCCTCTGGTCGCGTTGCCTGTCGGCGCACTCGCACTGCGGGGTGGAGACGTCGCGAGGCGCGCCGCCTGGGCACCCTGGCTCGCTCTCACGGCGCCTGTTGCGGTCGGGACGATCCACCACGTCGCGATCGCCCAGGCTGCCGGGACGATGGCTGCGTCTTCCAGCCTCGGGGAACGGCTGCTCCAGGTGCCCGGCGCGCTGGTCCACTACGTGGCTACGGCGGTTGCACCGTTCGGCCTGAACATCCTCTACCCCGAGGTCGAGACGCTCGAGGCGTTTCGCGCCGCGTTCTTGCCGTCTCTGCTCGTCCTCGCGGTCGCGGCGGTCGGCGGGTTCGTCTGCTGGCGGACACGGGCCCCGGTCGCGGCGGGCCTCGCGTGGTTCGGGTTGGCCCTCCTGCCGTTCAACACCGCGCTGCCCGCGACGTCGATCGCCGCCGCCGACCGCTACCTCTACTTCGCGTTGCCCGGCCTTGCGCTGGCCGTCGCCAGCCTCCCGCGTGCTGCCCAGGTGGGCGGCGCCGTGGCGGTCGTGCTCGCGCTCCTGACGTTCGGACGCGCGCCCGCGTTCACGTCGAGCGAGGCCGTGTGGACGGCGAGCCTCGGGCAGGCGCCGCAGAACGCGGCAGCACGCATCAACCTCGCGCTCGCGCTGCTCGAGCCGAATCCTCTCGTCCCGCCCCTGACCGGCCGCAAGACCTACGAGGTCGAGCGCCTGCGTGAGGCCGAGGAGCTGCTCGAGCTGGCGCTCGCCGAGGCGCGCTACCCGGTGCACGGTGTCCGTGCGGCGGTCGCCCTCGTGACGCTGGCCCGGGCGGACGGTCGCGTCGGGCGTGCTGCCGACCTCGCGCGCCAGGCCGCGGCGCAGGCGGCCCTTCTGCCGGAGGGCGAAACGGCACGCGGCTACCGTGTCCAACTCCATCTGGACGCGTCGCGTCTCGCGCGGATGGATGGTGACGAGGCGCTCGCGAAGCGCGAGTACGAGGCGGCCCGCGCGCTCGAACCCGAGCATCCCTACGTGCGCTGCTTCGAGGCCTCGCTGCTGCTCGCCGACGTCCTGACCGCGGGCCCGAGGACGGCGGCCGAGGTCGCGGCGGATCCCCGTGCCGAACGTGCGGGCGCACTGCTCGACCGCGCCGAGGAGATCGCGCCCCTGCTCTACGAACTCCACTGGACGCGCGGGGAGTGGTCGCGCGCCACCGGCCGCCTGATGGCCGCCGAGAAGGCGCTCCGGACGGCCATCGATCTCGAGCCCCAGCGCCCGGAGGCGTGGACCTCTCGCGCGGATCTCTGGCTGGCGCGAGCCGACGCCGCGGACACGGCGGAACGCGTGGCCCGCGACGGGGTGCGCCTGACCGGCGAGGCAGGGCTCCGCTTCCGCCTCGCGCTCGCGCTCACGGCCGGCGGCAAGATCGACGAGGCGCGCCAGCACTACGAGGCCTACCTGGCCGTGCGTCCCGACGATCCCGAGGCAAGATCCGGCCTGGCGACCGTGCTCGCCGCGCTGGGCTACCGGCAGCTCTACCAGTCGAGTCCGGAGGTCCTCGATCGTCAGGCCGATCGGATCCTGGAGTTGGACCCCGACAACCCGAAGGCGCTCCTGATGAAGGCCGTCGCCGCGCGCGGTCGGCACGAACTGCTCGATGCGGTGCTGCTGCTCGAGATGGTGCGTGCGCAGATGCCCGCCGACGCCGAGGTCGAGCAGCTCTACGCCGAGAGCCTCCGGGACCGCGGCTGGCAGCTGCGTCTCCAGGAGGATCGCCCCGAGGCGAGCCTCGATGTGTTCCTGCGCTTCCTGGAAGTTGCTCCGACGTCGGTCCCGACCGACGCGGTCGAGAACCTGATCCTCCAGGACTGGCGTCGCAAACTGCAGGACGCCCGGGACCTGCTCGTCGCGGGCGATCCCGGTGCGGCCGCCGAGAAGCTGCGGCGCTGCCAGACGCTCCGGCCGGGCGAAGAACCCGCGGTCGTCGACTACTTCCTGGGCTTGGCGCTCTTCCAGGCGGCGGCCGACGGAGCCGAGGAGCCGCTGCGCGAGGCGCTCGGCTGCTTCGAGCGGGCGGCCGAGGCGCAGCGTGGACAGGGAGGCGATCCGGGACTCGCCGTGCTCTACCGGGTGCGAACGCTGCTCCGCCTCGGTCAGGACGCCGAGGCCCGGGCGGTGGCCGACGGGTTCCTGGCCGCGGTGGGCGAGGGAACCGATCCGGACATCGTCGACCGCATCCGCGGCGCGATCGGTCGTTGATGAAGGTCTGATCGTCGGTTAGCGTCCGCCCCGCGCGGCGGACCTCGTCAGTCTTCCGCGCGTCGGTATCGGCGCTGCGCAGTCAGCGCGGTGGAATCAGCGGCAGGCGGATCGGGGCAGGCACGGCCTCGTCTCGCCCAATACCAGGGAGGCAGCGATGGCCAAGAAGGGCCGAGACCTTTTCGAAATCCTCCGGGAACGACAGGGGGGCGGACGCTCCCCGTCCCGCCCCGCGGGTCGCAGCCCGCAGGGCCGCAGCGCGGAGAAGCCCCGCGCCCCGAAGAAGGGGGTCGCAGCGCCGACGGGCCTCCAGGCTCTTCGCGCTTGGTTCCGGGGTCCCGAGCCCGAGCCGGCGCCCCGTGCGCCGGGAGGGCTGACCCTGGCGGCCGTCGCCGCGACGGCGCTGCTCTTGGGTTTCGTGGTGGGCCGGGTCACGACCGTCG
>JBEAPQ010000247.1:0-2637 GCA_041164325.1 Planctomycetota bacterium
AGCAGCTCGGGCCGCAGGGATTCGCCGCCAGCGACGCGATCAGCGTGCAGACCTTCTGACGCGGTTCCGGCGACGCACGCAGTCAGGCGCACCCGCATGGTGTGACCGCCAGGCCAGCATCCTGCCAGTGGCTCGTCGGACTGCCGTCCGTGCGCAGTCGGAGCCCCGGCTCCGCGCGTGCGCGGCGTTCGTTCGCGCTGCGTCGTGCGTGGAAGACCTGTGTGGGTTTCGGGTGGTCGTGCACAGGCGTTTCTGCGAACGTTCCCGCCCCGTCGAGGAACGTCCATGCCCGAGCGCCCGCGCAGTGTCCCTGTCTACCGTGATGAAGTCGTCGAGCTCCGCGTCGACGACTTCGGGGACGGGCCGGACGGACTGTGCCGGATCGACGGCTATGTGGTGTTCGTGGCCGAGACCCTGCCCGGCGAGCTGGTCCGCGTGCGGATCAGTTCCGCGAGCCGGAAGTTCGGTCGAGGCGAGCTGCTCGAAGTCCTCGAGCCGTCTCCCGACCGCGTGCGCCCGATCTGTCCGCACTTCGGGCAGTGCGGTGGTTGCCAGCTCCAGCACCTGGCGCCTGCGGCGCAGGTTGCGGCCAAGGAGGCTCGGCTGCGGCGCACGCTCGCCCACGCGCTGCGGACCACTCCGGAGGCCATCGCACTCGGGCCGACCCGTGCGCCCGCCGATGCCGCCGGCCAGCGGACCAAGCTGGCGCTCCACTTCGCGGAGCAGGACGGTGAGCTGGTGGCCGGCTACTTCGGTCGTCGCGGGCGCGAGTTGGTCGCGATCGAGGTCTGTCCGGTGCAGGAGCAGCGCGGACTCGAGGTAGCTCTCGCTGCGCGTGACGGGCTCCGTCGCACCGGCCTGCGTGCCTTCGACCCCCACACTGGCCGCGGCGACGTGCGCGCCGTGGTCGTCCGCTCTTCGGAGACGACCGGGGCGATCCACGCGACGCTCGTGGTGGCGCACGAGGGTGTCCGGGTCGGTGCGCTCGGTCCCGTGATCGACGCGCTGCGGGCTGCGGGAGCGACGGGAGCCTCGCTCAACCTGAACGACGGCCCACCCGACCGGCTGCTCGGCGAGAGGATGCGCGCGCTCTTCGGGGATCAGCACGTGGACGACGAGGTGCACGGCATCCGTTATCGGACCTCGGCAGGCGCCTTCTTCCAGACCTCGACGTTCGGAGTCGACGCGCTCGTCGACGAAGTGCGGGTCGCGGTGGGCGATGTGCCGGCAGAGGCGCACATCGCCGACCTCTACTGCGGTTCTGGGCTCTTCGCGCTGGCACTCTCGGGCCGGGCCGCACAGGTCTTCGGGATCGAGGAAGACGAGCGTGCCGTCGAGGACGCCGTGCAGGCGGCCGAGTCCGCGGGGATCCAGAACGTCCGCTTCCGCGCAGGCCGCGTGGAGGGACTGATCAGCAACCTCGCGCGCATGCGGGACAAGCCGCACGCCGTGATCGTCGATCCGCCGCGCACGGGCTGCGACGGACGTGTCCTCGCGCGGGTCGCGGACCGACTCCAGCCGCGACGGCTCGTCTACGTGTCTTGTGATCCGGACTCGCTCGGTCGCGACGCCGCTCGCCTGCGCGATCTCGGCTACACGTTCCGCAAGGCGGTCATGGTGGACATGTTCCCGCACACGGCGCACCTGGAGACGGTGGCGGTGTTCGACCGGACCGTCCGTCGCCGCGATCCGGCTCGGGAACGGCTGCTCGCGCGCGTCCAAGCCGAGAAGCCGAAGCGCGACTGACTCCGTGCCCGCGGCGTGCATCGACCGGCCGGCTGATCCATCCGTCCGGTGAAAATCGGGGCGTAGGTCGCCGTTGCCGCGCGGATGACCGGCGCTGACGAAGTGGTCCGGGCGCTTCGTGCGGCCGGCGACGGAACGCGTCTCCGCATCCTGGCGGCGCTCTCGGTCCGCCCGCTGTGCGTCTGCGAACTCGTCTCACTCGTCGATGTCGGTCAGCCGGCGGTCTCGCGGCACCTCGGTCTGCTCGAGACCGCGGGCCTGGTCGCGAGCGGCCGCGACGGGCGCTGGATCGAGTATCGGCTCGCCGTAGCCGGGCCGCGGACGTTCGTGGGCAGCCTGCTGCGCGGCATCGCGGGTGTCGCGACGGCGGACCCGGAGCTCGCGGAGCTGCTCAAGGCAGCCCGGAAGGCCGACCGCCGGAGCTTGCGGGCGCAGGTGCGGGAACGCTGCAAGCCCGAACCGGCGGACGCTGGGCCCGATGCCGTGCCCGTGAACCGGTCGGCTTGAGAATCCTCAGCGGGGGTGCAGCACCCGCCCTTCCATCCCGCCGTGGACTGGCAGGACGGCGCCGCTGACGTGACCTGCCCGCACCGGGGACAGCAGGAAGCTGATCACCGAGGCGACTTCTTCCGGGCGAGCGACTTTCTGCATCGCAACGGTCTGCGTCTGGCGGGCGATCGCATCGGCGTCACCCAGTGCGCTCTCGGCCATCGGCGTCAGGATCCAGCCGGGTGCGACGGCGTTGGCGCGGCCGCGCGGGGCAAGGCGGACGATCTCGTTCTTCAGGCTCGGAAGCAGGCCGTGCATCAGTCCGGCCTTGGCGGCGGCGTAGTCGGCGTGCCCGGCTTCGCCGAACAGACCGGCGGTCGAGCCGACGAGCACGAGGGACGC
>JBEAPQ010000248.1:0-16643 GCA_041164325.1 Planctomycetota bacterium
CGCGGCGGCCTACGGCGCTTCCGTCCTCGCCGGTTGATCCGGGGCGTGCCCCGCGGCGGAGCGCCACGCGCGGGCCGTCGCCGCCGCGGCCCGATCCCACGAGAACGATGCTGCCTGCCGCTTCCGAGCCTCGACCAGCTCCGGCGCGTCCTGATGACCGAGGATCGACTCGAGTGCCTGCACCCAAGCCCGGAGGTCTCCGGTTGGCAGCAGGATCGCAGACTCGCCGGTGACCTCCGGCAGCGCGCCCGCGTCCGCGACAACGGTCGGCACGCCGACCGCGAGTGCCTCGAGAGCGGGAAGGCCGAACCCCTCGTAGCGCGAGGGGATGACTGCCGCGCGGGCACCTGCGTAGAGCGTGCGGAGTCGAGCTTCGTCGACGGTGCCCAGGACCTGCACCCGGTCTCGGGTGCCGCGCGCGGCGATGCGTGCGCGGACTGCGGCGCCTGAGCCGAGATCCTGTCCGACGAGCACCAGGTGTGCGGCCGCGGCCGGTCCCGTCAGCTGCGCGTGGACATCGACCAGGAACTCCAGGTTCTTGCGCGGCTCCAGATGCCCGACGTGGAGCAGGTAGGGCTTCGCCGCAGGCTCGGGGCGGAGGTCCAGGAATGCCGCGTCCACACCGTTGGGGACGATCTCGACCGGCGGCGCTCGATCCGCGAACGCGTGGTGCAGCGCATCGGCGGTGAAGCGGCTCGGCACGACGACCCTTCGCGCCCGCGCGAGCGCGCTCCGGAGCACGCGCCGCTGGAGCCAGCCGGCGCGGCGCGCGAAGTCGGGGTGATCCTCACGGAGGTCATGGATCGTCAGGACCACCGGACACGGGAGCCTGCCGTGAACGGGCAGCGTGCCGAGATCGAGCACGTCGGCGCCGAGCCTGCGCAACGTTCGGGCGAGGTGCCGCCGCTCCGCGAGCACGCGGCGCCACGTCGGCAGATGCGGAGCCGGGAACGGGAGGACCCGGAACGGCACCTCGGGGTAGGGACGGGGCGGTCCGAGCGCCGGGTCTTCGACGAGGACCGTCACGCGTTCCCCGTCGCGGAGGTGGGGCGGCAACGCGCGCAGCAGTTCGACCTGCCGACGCGTGGCGCCCGAGGGTCCGGTGCCGAACGTCCAACCCGCGACGACGACGTGCATCCCGGTCACCCCAGCACCTCCCGGTGCACGCGTGCCCAGGCAGCGGCCGTGTGCTGTGGCGTCCGTTCGACCGCACGTGCCCTGCCGCGCGCGGACAGCGTGGCGCGCAGCCCCGCGTCCTGGTGGAGCTGCAGGAGTCCGTCCGCCATCGCGCGCTCGTCGTTCGGGTCGACGATCAGGGCGGCGTCTCCCGCGAGCTCACGCAGGCTCTTCCGGTGACTGCAGAGCACGGGCGTGCCGTGTCCGAAGGCCTCGAGGACCGGGAGACCGAAGCCCTCGTGGAGGGATGGGAGGACGACGGCGCAGGCGCTGCGGATCGCGTCGGCCTTCTCGGACTCGGGCAGGTAGCGCGTGCCGCCCGGGCCCACGTGCACGAGGTCGGGCAGCTCCGGGCACGCGGCGCGCGCGGCGGCGTGGGCGCGGCGGAGGCGCGGCAGGTTCTTCCGTGGGCGCGCGTCGCCGAGGTAGAGGAAGCAGCCGTCGATGCGTCCCGTCCCCGACGACGCGGGCAGCGGCACGCCGAGTGGGACCACCTGGATCGGTGCGCGCGGGCGAGGCACCTCGCGGAGGATGTCCGACCGGGTGGCCTCCGAAGGAACGAGGATGGCCTGGGCTCGCCGCACAGCGAGGCGGGTGACGATGCGGGTGGCTCGGCCGCGTCCGGGTTCGCCGCGCATCGCCCCTGCTGCGTCCGGTTCGGCGCGCCACGGGAGATCGTGGATCGTGGCGATGACCGGACAAGGCGCCCAGAACGGGATCGCGGCGACCGGCACGTGGAGCACGTTTGCGCCGACGCTGCGGAGGAAGGCAGGCAGCTCGGTCTGGCGCCGCCACGGCCCCGCCCCGGCGTCGGTCTCGAGGACCTCGACCCCGGACCCTGCGAGCTGGGCAATCTCCGGCATCGCGGGACCGGCGGGCAGCGCGAGGATGGCCCGGGCGTCGCCGCGGGCGGCGAACGCCTCGAGTGCCCAGAGGAACGAGCGTGCGACGCCGGTCAGGGGGCCGCAGCGCAGCACGTAGCCGTCGAAGACGCAGGTCGGTCTCACTGCAGCGCCTCCGCGTAGGCCGTCGCGTAGCCGGCTGCGGCATCGGCCCATCGGTAGCGGGCGGCGCGCGCCTCCCGCGCCGGGCGGAGAGCTGGGTCCGCAGCATCGCGCAGCGTCGCGGCGAGAGCCTCGGCCATCGCGTCCTCGTCGCGGGCCTCGCAGAAACGTGCGGCGTCGCCGAGGACCTCGCGAAGCGCCGCGTCGTCTCCGCAGCAGACAGGGACGCCGTGGCGGAGCGCCTCCAGCGGCGGGAAGCCGAAGCCTTCGAGCAGAGACGGATAGAACAGTGCGGTCGCGTGGGCGAGCCACGTGGCGACTTCACCCTCGCTCGCATCCTGGCGCCAGACGACCCCTTCGTTCGCCGCCGCGTCGAGGGCGGCCGCGATCGGCGCGCACTCCCATCCGGGGCGACCGACGACGATGAGAGGTGGGCGGTCTTCGCCCAGGCGTCGCCACGCGGCGAGCGCGCGGAGGTGGTTCTTCCGTGGTTCGACGGTGCCGAGCATCAGCACGTAGGGCTTGCCGTCGAGCGGCGGGCGTGGTGCGGGCGCGGCCCCGTGGTCGACGCCGAACGGCACGACGCGCACCCTCTGTGCATCCGCGCCGAGCCGGTCCACCGCGTCGCGTGCGGTCGCGTGGGTCGGACAGACGATCCGCGTCGCGCGCTGGATGGCGCGGCGTGTTCGTACGAGCAGATCTCTCGTCGCCGCGCCGTGGTAGGAGGCATCGCGTGCGAACGCTCCATCGTGCAGCGTCATCACGACGGGGCGGTCCCGGCGGACCGGCGGAAACACGTAGTCCGTCCAGTGGAAGACGTCGGCCTTCCCGGTCAGCTGCGTCGCGTCGACGCCCAGCCGGGCGAGCAGCGGTAGCGAGCGGCCAGGAATCCGGGAGCGGTGGAGCACCGCACCCTCCGGAATCGACGCGTCCCGCGGCGTCGCGAGGCAGTGCCCGAAGAGGTGGACGTCCACGTCCCGCCGTTGCGCGAGAGCGCGCGCCAGTTCCCGCACGGCACGTGGGATCCCGCTCCGGAGGAGCATGGCTGGGCGGTAGTCCAGCCCGACTCGGATCGCAGGCGGTGCGGGCATCGGAGCGGCGGATCTTGTCGGGTGCTGCCGGAGGCGGCAACGCCGCGGCTGCTAGACTCGCCCGCGATGTCCCGGAACGTCGTCATGGCCTGCCTGCTCTGCGCCCTGGCGGCCGTCGGCTTGTTCCTGATGCGGGATTCCGGCGGCGTCGGGGAGGAAGCGCCGCTCGGTCCGCCCGAGGGCATCGCCGAAGTGGGTGTCGGAGGCGGCGGAGCGGGACCCGATCCGGCTGCCGCGTCGGGCGAGGCCGTCACGCTCGAAGTCGAGGTCGTGCCGCGGGCGCGCCTCGTCCCCGACGCGGTCGCAGCGGCTCCGTGCCGACTCGTCGATGCCGACCGCGAGATCCCGGCAGTCGTACGCGTCCTGGCGGGGCCGAGGCTCGCGGCACCGGTCAACGGCCCTCACCTGGTCCGGTTCGACACGGAGTTCGGGAACTTCTGTCGGTTCGTGACGCTCGATGCGGGCGACATGGCCGTGGACGTCGTCGTGGCGGGGAGTGCGTCGATCCGCGGCCGCGTGGTGGATGAGGACCAGGTGCCGATCGCGTCGGCCAGGGTCTGGTCTGGGCTCGTCGACGCGCGCGGGGACCTCGTCGAAGTCGAGGTCGGGAGCGACGGACGGTTCGAGTTCCCTGCCGTTCCTGCCGGTCCCGGCGTTCCCCTGCTCGCGCGCGCGCCCGGTCGTGCCGCGCGCTTCCGCCTCGTCCGACCGGAGTGGCCGGCGCTCGAGGACGTCGAACTGGTCCTCGAGCCGGCGCGCCGCGTCGACGTCGTGTTCCAGTCCCGAGCACCATCGCTCGAGCGGGGGCAGGTGCTGGTGTTGCCCCGGGATGCCGACGTGGCGACGCGGCACTATCCGTTCTTCCTCTCCGCGTTTCCCTCGCAGCGACGCATGCTCGGCTCGGACGGCACGGCGACGCTCGACGACCTGCCGATGCGCGGTGCATTCGGCGTCGCCATCGATCATCCGGACGTGCTCCCGGGGGCGCGCGTCGCCATCCCCTCCGGCACGCGCGGGGCGGTCCGCGTCCTCGTGGTTCCTGCGGCGGACGATGTCCTGTGGCTGCACGGGCGGGTCGTCGATCCGGGCGACGTGCCGATCCCCGGCGCGGAGATCCGCCTCCGCGACTCCCGCGGTCTGCTCGAGCCGGACGCCGTGCTCGCCGCTCCGGGCCACCTGCCGGGCCCGACGACGCGTGCGGTCGCCGACGGCCAGGGTGCCTACCGCCTCGCGATTCCCGCGCGTCGCACCCGTGCCCTCGACATCGAGGTGTCCAGCGTCGGTCGCCCGGGCATCGTCCAGGAACTCGGCACGGGCCGTGGCCTGAAGCACGACTTCGTCCTGCCGCCACCCCAGACGTTCGGCGGACCACCGTCGGTCGCGATCCGTGTCCAGGCCCTCGGCCGCACGGTCCACGCCACGCTGGCTTCCGCCACGCCTGTCCTGCGCTCCGACGCCGAACCGTTCCGCGTCGACCTCGCCGAACCGGCGCTCGTCGACGTGCGCGTCCAGCTGCGCCATGCGGACGGTCGCGTCACGAGGATGCAGGTCGAGAACCTGGCCGTGCCCGGACCCGTCGAGTTCGTGCTCGATGCGTGAGCTGCCCTTCCTCCCCCGATCCGGGTGAGGGAGAGGGGGGTGAGAGGGCGGCCGCTGCGGCGAGCTTTTCCCGGTCCCGCCCGGCGGTATCGTCCGTCGGAATGCCAGGATCGCACGCCCCGTCGGTCGTGGTCGTGCGCGACCCGGTGCACGGCGACATCGAGCTGACCCGAGAAGAACTCCGCCTCGTCGACACGCGGGAGTTCCAGCGGCTCCGCGGGGTCCGCCAGCTCGGCACGGCCCACCTCGTCTACCCCGGCGCCTGCCACACGCGGTTCGACCACAGCCTCGGCACGGTCCACACGACCGACCGCCTGCTGGACGCCTGCAACCGGCACGCGGACCGTGACCCGGATGGATGCCGTCGGGTCACCGCCGAAGAGCGACGCATCCTCCGGATTGCAGGTCTGCTGCACGACGTCACGCACATCCCGTTCGGCCACAACATCGAGGACCAGACCGGGCTCCTCGAGCGGCACGACGAGCCGCATCGCTTCGAGGCGATGCTCGGCGACACGGAGCTGGGTGCCGCGCTGCGCGGGCTCGGGATCCACGACGAGGTGCTCGGCGTGTTGACCGCCGGAGCCGCGGGCGCCGCGGTGCCGTCGTTCTGGTCGCAGTGTGTGTCCGACACGATCGATGCGGACCTGATGGACTACCTGCGCCGGGACGCCTACTTCACCGGGCTCGAGCTCCAGTACGACGACCGCGTCTGCAAGTACTTCCGCATCGACCGCGACTCCGAGCGGATGTTCGTCGACTGCGCGAAGGAGGGCATGCTCCGCGAGGACATCGCCTCCGAGCTGCTCCGGATGCTGGAGATCCGCTTCCACTTCTCCGAGCGCGTCTACTACCACCACGCCAAGATCGCCGCGGGTGCGCTGCTCGCCCGCATGGTGGAACTCGCGCTCCGCAGCGGGGCGCTCCTGCCGACGGCCCTGCAGTCGGCGACCGACGAATCGCTGCTCCTCGCGCTGGAACAGGTCGATCTCGGCAACGAGGCCGCGACACGGAGGCTCGGACGCTTCGTCGATGCCTACCGGCGTCGTCACCTGCCGAAGCGCGTGCTGGTCCTGCCGGCCTACCGGAACCGCGCGGTCCAGGACGAGCTCCTGACGACCTACTTCCGCAAGGGCGAGCCTGAGGCCCGCTTTGCCTGGGAGGAGCGCGTCGAGGCCGAAGCGAAGCGCCGGTTTGGCCGAGACCTGGACGTCATCCTCTACTGCCCCGCCCGGCGCATGCAGCTGAAGGAAGCCCGCACGCTCGTGCGATTCCCGGGCCAGGCGGACCTGCGCCCGCTCGAGGACTTCGCGGACCAGGTGCCGCGCCTCCGCGACCTGCGGGACTCCTATCCGCGGATGTGGCGTCTCTACGTGTTCACGACCGAGACCGACCGTGCGGTGCGGCGGCAGCTGCAGGAGATCTGCCTCGCACACCTGCCCGCGGGCTGCGAGAACGGCCTGGTCCTCTAGGCCTTTGCGTCACGTCCAGTCGCTGCGGTGCCTCAGGACGAGGTCGCGCGTCTGTCTGTAGATCGCAGATGTCGCCCGGACGTCGGCCCGGTTGTAGGTCGCGATCTCGCCGATGCGTCCGCTCTCGTAGGCGGGCGCGACCATCGATCCATCCATCGCTCCCTTCGGGCTCTCGATGCCGAGCGCCCAGCAAACGACGTCGAGGTTCGAGGGACCCCGGCCGCGCTGCCCCAGGATGTCGAGGAGATCGAGATGGGGTCGGAGCCCGAAGCGGTTCGACATCAGGTCGACGCGGGCCGGCACGCCGTGGACGAGGCTCCGTCCGACGAGGAACGGCACGTCGAACCCACGGCCGTTGTAGGTCACGACGGTCTCGGCCAGCGAGGCGAGCCCCCAGAACGCTTCCAGCAGCTCCCGCTCGGTGACGGGCCGGGCCCATTCGGGCAGCGTATCGGTGTTGTCCTGCGGGCGTGGCACGACGAGCGCCGTGATCGGCTGCGCGTCGGGTTCCAGTTCCGCGTCCCCGAACGCGAGGGAGACGATCTTGCCGAAGAACGGCGACAGCCCGCGCACGGCGGTCTCGTCGATGTCCTTGCGCTTCGCGAACTCGGTCAGCGACTTGACGATCGTGGGCGGCATGTCGCGGATGCCGCCATCCGGGACGGTCTCGATGTCGAAGACGAGCGTCCGGCAAGCGAGGTCGGGCAGCCAGTCGGGCACGTCGCCGAACAGCTGCTTCGGGTCGAAGCCCTCTTCGCCGGCGTCGACTCCACGGATCCTCAGCACGCTGAGCTGGAGTGCGTTCTGGTAGCGCCCGGCGCGGAACGCGACCTTGACCGACCGGCCCGGCTCGAGGTCCTCGATCGCGGCGAGCGCCTCCTGCGCGTCGTCCCAGATCTTCGCCGCGACCTGCGCGGTGGCGTCGGCGAGCGTCAGGTTCCAGAAGGGTCGGCCCTGCGCGGTCTTCCGCAGCTCGGCGCTGCGGAGCACGGCGAAGACCGTGCCCTCCACGCCGTCGCGGTCCGACAGGTCGGCCAGCGACGCGACCGGCGGGAAACGGGTCATCGGAGGCTCTCGACGAAGGCTCCGATCCGCGCGACAGCCTTCTCGATGTCCGCCATCGAAGCGGCGTAGCTCAAGCGGACGAACCCCGGCATCTCGAACGGCGTTCCGGGGACGGTGGCCACCAGCCCGTCGACGAGCAGGCGTTCCGCGAGCTGCACGTCGTCGATGCCAGCACGTGCGCAGACCTCCCGACAGTCGACCAGCGCGTAGAACGCGCCCTTCGGCAGGTCGAGGGCCAGTCCCGGGATCGCCGCGATCGCGCCGTGGAGGTAGCGGCGGCGTTCGTCGAACGCTGCGCGACGGGCGTGGAACTCGGTCGGGTCCGCCTCGTCACAGACCGCCATCACGGCGCGCTGGCTGATGCTGTTCGTGTTGCCGACAGCCTGGCTCTGGACGCGGGAGGCGGCGGCGATGACGTCGGCGGGGCCCGCGAGGAACCCGACGCGCCAGCCGGTCATCGAGTGGCTCTTGGTGCCGCCGTTGACGATGACCACGCGATCACGGGCGTAGGCGAACGCTGCGGGCGACACGTGCTCGGCGTCGTCGTAGAGGAGCCGCGCGTAGATCTCGTCCGAGATGATGAACAGGTCGTTCGCGACCGCGGCGTCGACGAGGTCCTGGACCTCGGCGCGCGTCGGCACGGCTCCCGACGGGTTGTTCGGGAAGTTCAGCACGACGCCCTTCACGCCGTGTTCCCGGGCCGCGGCGTCGATCTGCGCACCGGTGTGGATGAAGCCCTGCTCGGGGACGCCCGCCAGCGTCACGGGGATGCCGTCCGCGAGGCGCACGATCTCGGTGTAGGACGGCCAGAACGGAGCCGGCAGCAGCACGCGGTCGCCCGGGTTGACCAGGGTCTGCATCGCCAGCATCAGGGCTGGCTTCGCGCCTGCCGTCACCATGATGTTCGACGGTCCGTAGGGGAGGTCGAACTGCCGCTGGAACCAACGCGCCGCGGCGGCGCGGACGTCCGGCATGCCGGCGGCGGCGGTGTAGCGCGTGTAGCCGTCGCGGATCGCCTGGATCCCGGCCTCGGCGATCGGCTCGGGCGTTCCGAAGTCAGGCTCGCCCGCGCCCAGGGAAACCACGTCGATGCCCTCGGCCTGCATGGCCTTGGCTCTCGCGCTGATGGCGAGCGTGATGGAGTCGGTGATCGAGCTGGCGCGCTGGCTGACGGAGATCATGTCGGGCTTGTCCTGGAGACCAGGGGCAGGGATTGGAGCCGACCGGCCACGCGGGCGCAAACACGGCGGCGTGGGCCGTCGGCGAAGGGGCTCCCGCCCGACCTCCCGAGAGGCGCGGAACAGCTGCGGACGGCGCGACGCAGGTGCGCTGGCCTGCGCGCTGCGCCGTCTCTCCGGGAAGACGGCACACCCTGGCCGCGTCGGATGCCGATGGAGTCCGAGAGGCGCTGCGAGGCCGCGGTGCACCTGGAATCGGGGCGAAGCCCCAAATGCCCCGCGCTACCCTGATCGCCCGCATGAGCAGGAAGTTCTGGAAGGTCTTCGGCACCGTCGCTGCCCTGGTGGTCGTTCTCGGCCTCCTGTTCGTGGTTGCGTTCATCTTCAATCCCTTCGAGGGATCCATCGCGGACATCCGCGAGCTGGTGCCGCGCCAGTCGGACTACTTCGTGCGGAAGACCGATCTCCGCGAGGACTTCACGGAGTTCCCGGAACCGGTCTTCTGGAACGACTTCGCCGCGTCGGCCTCCTGGCGGGACCTCCGCAATGGGCCGGCCTACGTCGGTCTGCAGCGGGACGCGAAGATCGAGGAGGCCGTCGCCGGGCTCCGCCAGGTCTCGGACCAGATCCGGCAGGCGACCGGCGGCAGCGCGAGCCTGCTCGGCGACGTGCTCGGCTCGGAGCTCGTGCTGGCGGGCAAGTTCGGCAAGACGGCTGCCGACCCAGGCGCCTACTGCGCCTACCTGCGGATCTCCTGGAAGGTCCGCTTCGCATGGGGGCTCCTCGAATGGGAGTCCGTCCGCCAGAACCTCGCGACGCAGGGCATCCCGATCGAGCGCCGCGAGGACGGGACGTTCGCGATCCGTTCGGGCAGCCCCGATCAGGTCCTGATCGCGCGCTTCCTCGACTGTCTCCTCGTCTCCAACAACGAGGAGTTCCTGAACGAGTCGATCCAGTACGCGAAGGGCTTCGCCGAGACCGAGTCGTTCCGCGGGACCTACCAGTACCGGGACGGCATCGAGGCGCCGCTCCGCGAGTGGGAGAGCGAGGTCGGCATCGCCGCGAACGCGGTCGAGTTCTACCTGCGTCCCGACCAACTGTTCGCGCGGACGACCTGGGATGACGGGTGGCCGGACCCCCGGCACCCCGACGACATGAACCAGCGGGTCCTCGCGACCTTCCTGAGCCTGAGCGGTTGGACGTTCCTCACCGGCTCCGCGATCTTCGAGGGCGGGGGCGGCTTCGGGGACCCCGACTCGCTGACGCTGCTGTCGCGGATCGAGCTCAACTCGAACATGCACTCGCCGTTCCAGCGCGAGTTCTTCCGCGCCGAGGCCCAGGACCGGTCGGAGTGGCTGCAGCCGTTCCTGACGATGGTGCCGGAGCGCGCGTGTGCGGCCGCGGCGATGCGCATGCCGGCCTGTGACTTCCTGCAGGAGATGTACCAGGCGGTGGCGCCGGAACTCCGCCGCGAGCTCGACCAGCTGATCGCGCGGACCGGCAAGTTCCAGAGCGTCAGCAACCTGATCGACTCGCTGCGGACCGCCCTGCAGTCGCGGACCGGCTTCGTCTTCCACCAGAAGCGCAGCCTCGGGGACCATCCCGATGGGCGGCCGATCGAGTCGTTCGAGCCGACTCCCGCACCGCACGTCGCGTGGGTGTTCTGGATCGATCCGCGCAACCGCACTCCGCTCGAGGAGCTCTACAAGTTCCTGTCGGACTACCGCGAGATCCTCGGCTTCACCGCGGCCTACGACCTGCCGATCCTCGGCGCTGGTGGTGGGGACGCAGCCCGCGAGTTCATCAACCCGAACATCCCCGGGACCGGGGAGATCGCGATCCTGCTCTACGGCAACTTCTTCGTGGTCAGCAACTCCGGCCCCCTGGTCCGCGACATGGCGCTCGCCCGGCTCAAGGGAACGAACGTCCTCGCGCTGCGCGACTACGAGGTCTTCGACCGCGAGATCGCCAGCCAGCTCAACGGCTTCGTCTACCTGCAGGGGGAGCGGCTCGCGGAGGTCGCGCAGGACTACCTCGACGCGCTCGACTCGGGCGACTCGATGCCCGACCCCGAGTGGGCGATGGGCGCGCGCCCGACCGTCGAACGCGAGGTGCTGCGGCGGGAGTTCCCGTCGTCGCGGGCGGTCGGCTCGCTCCGGCGTGACGAACGCGAGCGGTTCGACCAACTGGTCGCGAGCGAGATGGGGCGCCGCTGGGCTGCCGAGAAGGATCGCTACGTGGCGGCCGACCGGCAGAGCTACCGGCAGGTCCAGGCCCTGACCCGGATGTTCTCTTCCGCGTTCCTCCAGGTCGAACTCGAGCCCCAGTTCATGGATCTGAAGAGCCGGATCCTGTTCCGCTTCCGCTGACGGGAAGAGGCGGTGCGCGCGGGTTGTCTTCCCTGTTGACAGGGGCGGCGTCCGGGCTACCCTCTCCGCCCTCCCCAAGCCGAGATGGCGGAATTGGCAGACGCGCCAGCTTGAGGGGCTGGTGACCCCTAGGGTCGTGCAGGTTCAAGTCCTGTTCTCGGCAACATACGGGCCGGTCTCGAAAGAGACCGGCCCGTAGTCGTTTCTGCGCGGTGCTCCGCTCGACACCTCCGCCAGCCAGTGGCTTCGTCGAGTCACGGCCTCTCCGCGACGGCGAGAGCCGTCGCCGAGCAAGCACGTCGCAGCCTGCAGACTCATTTCGCCCGAGGCTGCGAGAGGCTCTGATCCGCGCGAGCTTCGGGCCTGGCCACGAGTGGCCGCGGGAACCCGGGTGCCGACAACGGCGCCGCCTCCTGCCGGATGCGTGACGGCCTCGGATTTTTTTGCCGCTGCGGCGTGCGGCAGGACCGAGCGGGGCGATTCCGGATCGCCCGATGCCATCGAAGCATGTCGACGGCCTTCCTGCGGTGCGTGTCGCGCCCGCTGTCTCGGACTGCGACGTCCGGTGTGGAACGGACCGGTGCATCCGTGGCAGCGCGGTAAGGTGGGCGCTCGATCGCGGGTCGCACACCCCGCGGACGCAGGACAGAAGCACACGACGCGAAGCGGACCGAGGATCAGATGCAGACAGGAACGATGAGCGAGGCAGCGATCGCCGCGGCGATCCGCCTCCTGGAGGACGACGACAGCCGGGTTCGGCGGGCGTGTCGCACGCGCATCCTGGCGTCGGGCGAAGCCGCCCGCACCGCTCTCGAGGCCGCTGCGTCGGCGAGCGATCCGCGGCTCCGCGTGCGAGCCCGTGCTCTGTTGCGCTCGATCGAACTGGCCGCGTGGGTCGACGACTTCCAGGGATCGCTGCGCACGACCCGGCTCCTGACCTGCGGAGATCGGATCCTCGAGGTCGGCCTCGAAGCCCTCGTGAGGTTCCCGGGACTCGCCGAAGGCGATCCGTCCGTTTTCCGCCGTCGCCTCGATGCGCTGGTCGCAGAACTCCACCCACTGGTCGCGGGTCGCTCGAGCCTGACTGCGTCCCGTCGGCTCGCCCAGATCCTGGCCCAGCGTCACGACCTCGCCGGCGAGCGCCTGCCTTGCGGGGCGCAGTCGTCCTGGCTTCCCGACAGGGTGCTGCAATCGGCGCGCGGGCCGTCTTCGATCCTGGCCGCGATCTATCTGATCGTGGCGCGGCGCGCCGGCATCGATGCCACGGGCGTGTGCCTCCCGGACTTCGTGCTGGTCCGTCTCCACGGCCGGCGGAACATCCTCGTCGACCCCTACCACCGTGGCCGCTCCGTCACGAAGGCGGATTGCCTGCGCTATCTGCGGCGTGTGCTCCCTTCCCGCCCCGTCCTGGAACAGCTCGCCGATGTCTCGGACGTCGAGGTCCTCGATCGGGTCGTCGAGGACCTGATCCTGGTGCACGACCGCCCTGCAGACGGCGAGCTCCGGGATGCCCTGCGCCTGGCCCGCACGGTGCTGGCGCCTGGGCGTGCCCAGACGCACGGCTGACAGCCCGGGGGCGGACCGGCCTACATCCAGTCGATGACGGCTTCGAGCGCCGGGCCGAACAGGCTCGGCAGCACCTGCCACGACGCGTAGATGCCCAACAGGGACATCAGCGGCTGCGTCCGCAGGTAGCCGTAGAAGTTGCCGACCGCGCGCGGTGCGAGGCCCTCGACCACACCGGCCCCATCGAGGGGTGGCCAGGGCAGCAGGTTGAACAGTCCGAGCAGCAGGTTCAGGAACAGGAACGTCGACAGGATCTTCGCCGCGGCGAAGACCGCGCCTTCATTCTCGAACGGGCTGACGAAGAGGAGTTCGCCGCCGACCGGGTAGGGCATCGCCAGGTCTGCTGCGACCAGGAGCTTGAGCCCCGCGAAGGCGATCGCGCACAGCAGGAAGTTCGAGGCAGGGCCTGCCAACGACATCAGCGCAGCGCGCCGCGGATGACGGTGGGCCCAGACCGGATCGAAGGGCGCGTGCGCGTAGCCGAGGATCATCGTTCCGCTCGAGGCTGCGAGCACGAGGATCGGCAGCAGCACGGTTCCGACCGGCTCCCGCTGGATGTGGGGGACCGGGTTGAGCGTGACCTGACCGCCGAGGTAGGCCGTGCGATCCCCTCCGAGCAGCGCGACGAGGGCGTGGGACGCCTCGTGGACGACGAGGCTGACCAGGAGGACGACGTAGAGCAGGACGCTCTGGGTCACGACCGGGTCCACGTCAGTCCTCCTCGTCCCCGGCGGGGGCCTCGGGCTGCGCGAGATCTTCGACGACCTTCCGGACGCGCTGTTCGGTCCCGGCCAGCGTTTCGCGGCAGAAGCGGATCAGCTCGGCGGCGCGCTCGACCTTCTCGCTGAGCACGTCGACGTCGGCGGTGCCCGACTCGATCGCGTCGAGGATCTCCTCGAGTTCGGCGGACGCCTGGGCGTAGGTCAGGTCGGACTTCTTGCGGGCTGACATGGGTGATTGGGCTCGAGGTTCAGGAACCCGGTTCGGTGTCGAGTTCGACTGTGGAGATGCGGGCGTGGAGGCGCCCGTCGCGGAGTTGGACGGTCGTCAGGTCGCCGGATTCGACCTGGTTGGCGTCGGTCACGATGCGGCCATCGGCGCCTCGCAGGAGCGCGAAGCCGCGCTTGAGCACGCGTGCGGGGTCGAGGAGCCGTTGGCGGGTCTCGGCGGTGGCGAGCGTCGCATGGGCGCGTTCGAGGCGGCGCTCGGCTGCCTCGCCGATGCGCTCCGCGATGCGGTCGAGGCCGGCCCGCCTGGCAGAAGTGAAGTTCCGAACGCCCAGCACGACGCGTCGGCTGGCTTCATGGAGCTGCCGGTCGCGCGCGCGCACCAGGTTCTCGGCGCCACGCCGCACGTGGACGGCGCACGTCGCGAGACGGGTCCGCTCGGCGTCGAGGCGCCGCGTCACGACGCTGCGCAGGTCGTGGCCGCTGCGCGTCAGGTCCAGGCGCGCTGCGTGGAGCAGTGCGAGGGCCGCCTCGCGGAGGCGTGCCGACCGGTCGAGCAGTTGTCCGTGATTCTCGTGCCACGCGTCGATCAGCCAGCCGGCCGCGGCGGTCGGCGTCTTCACCGACAGCGCGATCTCGTCCAGCACGGACGTGTCGCGCTCATGGCCGATGCCGCAGAGCACCTTCAGCGGGTGCTGCGCGACCGCGAATGCCACCTCCCGGTCGTCGAACCACGCGAGGTCGGTGCGCGAGCCGCCGCCCCGGAGGATGCAGAGGATGTCGAACTGGTCGGCGCGTTCCGCGAAGTACTTGAGCCCGCGCAGCATGGTCGGGCGCAGGGCTTCCCCCTGGACCTTGACCGGGACGATCGTGACGTCGAAGCCGATGCCCGACGCTTCGATCTCGCGGATGAAGTCGTTCCAACCGTCGGACTCGGGGCTCGACAGCACGGCGATCCGCAGCGCCGGCACCGGCACCGGGAGCTCGCGGTTGCGGCTCGCGAGCCCTGCAGCCCGGAGTCCATCCAGGATCTCGGCGCGGCTCAGCGCGAGCTTGCCGAGCGTGAACTCGGGACGGATGTCCTCGACGATCAGCTGGTAGCGGCCGGTCGCTTCGTAGAGGTCGACGGTCGCCTCGATGAGGATCTCGATTCCGTCGCAGAGTGTCAGCCCCTTCGCTTCGAGTGCGGGGACGAGGCGCGCCGCGGTCCGTGAGAACATCGCGACGTCGACGTGGGCGCGGACGTTTCCGCCGGCTGTGTCCTCCTTCTCGACGAGCGAGAAGAACAGGTGCGCGCGCCCGCGGTTCTTGTCGTAGTTGACGACTTCGCCCACGACGCTGACGCGCTCGGGGAACGCGGACTTGATCGCCGCGCGGACGCGGGCGTTGAGCTGGCCGACGGACAGGGCGCCCGTGCCTGCCCCGCCGTCCGGCGGGATCGCGGCCCCGGCGGACGCGCCCGCTGTGGGCGCCTCGGCGGCTGGCGTGCTCTGCGTCCCTGCCATCACCGCGTAGACGTCGGCGGCGATCGCGAAGTGGTGCTTCATGAACGCCTCGACCGCGGCCTCGGCGTGCTCGGCGGGGACCTTCCAGACGCGGTTGGCCTTGTCCCAGCGGCGCCCCGGCAGTCCGCGGACTTCCTCGACGAGAAACTCGGAGTAGGGGAAGCGGATCACGAGGCTCCGCCCGTCCCGGTCGAGTTCGATCGAGCCACTCATCGAGGCAGGGATGGTAGCGGGGACAGCGGGCGGACCAGGATGGAATCGGTCACGCGCTCGGTTCCCCGAGCAGGGCGGGGACCTGGCGCGCTGCGGCGTCGATCGCCTCGGCGAGGGAGATGGCCCTGCCCGCGCACCGCGACAGGTCGGACATGATGTCCGGGTCCAGGCCGCACGGGCGGATTCGGTGGAACGCCGAGAGGTCCATCGCGACGTTGATCGAGATGCCGTGGAGGTTGACCCACGACCGGATCGCGACGCCGATCGACGCCACCTTGCGGCCGTCGACGAAGACCCCCGTCCCGTCGACCGAGGGCTCGGCGTCGAGGCCGAACTCGGCGCAGACGGCGACGCCGAAGGCCTCCAGAGCGCGGAGCCACGCACGCACGTCCCGGCGGGGAAGCGGGACGATCGGGTAGACCACGAGCTGGCCTGGCCCGTGGTAGGTGATCCGACCGCCGCGCTCGATCGGCACGATGTCGCTGCGGAGATCGCTGTCCGGCGTCGCGCGTCCTGCCGTGAACACCGGGTCGTGCTCGACGAGAAGCACCTTGCCCGGTGATCCCTGCGTGCGGATGCTCGCCGCGATCGCCCGCATCTCCGCGTGGATCTCCTCGAACGGTCGACGTCCGAGGACCTCGACCGGAACGGGACCGCTCCCCGCCCCTGGGCGCCTCATCCGCCCCTCCGCGCGAGCGCACACCGGGACCAACCACGATGATCGTCGCCCTCACCGCCGCGCTGGCCTTCCCACAGTCGATCGAGGCCGCTCCCTCGCTCGCCGAGGAAGGGACGCCGGTCGTGGTCCGGGTGGTCGACGTCGAGCGACGTCCGCTCGCAGGGGTCCGCGTCGTCGTCGGGAAGGAGGACGGACAGCCGGTTGCCTCGGGCGAGACGGACGAACGCGGCGAGTTCCGGTTCGAGGCTCGTGAGCCCGGCGACCACGGCGTGCGCGCCGACGTGGACGGGCCGCGCGGCGAGGGCCGGGTGCGTCTGCTCGCACCACTGCACGTGGTCGCGCGCCCGCCCCGCCTCGCGTGGCGCGTCGGTGGAGCGATCGTCGCGGCGGCGTTCGTGTTCGCCCTGGTCAAACGCCGCGCGGCGGACTGAGGCTCCGCGGCCGGGGCCGCCCGGACGTCGTCGGGAGGGTGCCACGTGGGCCGGAGCCTCGCGCCGGATCAGCCGCCGAGGATCTTGTCGACCCGCGCCTTCAGCTTGCGGAGGTCTTCGTTGCCGATGAAGCGGTCCACTTCCTTGCCGCCCTGGAAGAAGATGCAGGTCGGGACGCTGGAGACGCCGAACCGCAGCGAAGACTCGCCGGCTTCGTCCACGTCGACCTTGTAGACATCGAGGCGGCCTTCGTACTCCTGGGCCACCGCGTCGATGGTGGGGGCCAGCGCCTTGCACGGCTGGCACCAGGTGGCCGAGAAGTCGACCAGGACCGGGCGCTCCGCGGTC
>JBEAPQ010000249.1:0-3875 GCA_041164325.1 Planctomycetota bacterium
GCTACCCGGACGCCGAGTTCATCGCCCACCCCGAGTGCGAGGATCACGTGCTGCGTCACGCGGACTTCGTCGGCTCGACCAAGAAGCTGCTCGACCACGTCGCGACGAGCCCGAGGAAGCGGTTCATCGTCGGCACCGAGTCCGGAATCCTGCACACGATGCAGAAGGCGGCGCCGGACAAGGAGCTGATCGAGGCTCCGGTCGAGAGCCGCGGCGGCTGCACAGCCTGCAGCGAGTGCCCGCACATGAAGCTCAACACCGTCGAGAAGGTCTACCTCGCGCTGCGCGACATGGGCCCGACGATCGAGATGGACGAGGAGATGCGCAGGCGCGCCGAGCTGCCGCTGCTGCGGATGCTGGAGGTCTCGTGACCCATCCGCTGTCGTCGGCACGGACCGAGCGCCCGGTGGTCGTCCGCGGCGCGATCCTGATGTTCGGACTCGTCATCATCAGCACAACGATCCGGACGTGGTCGGCCACACCCGCCGATCCCGAAGTGGCCGTGTCCCCGTGGCCGCACGTCATCTCGCTGTTCCTGGCAGCGAGCATGGTCGTGCAGTTCTTCGCCAAGCAGCGCAGCTCGAAGTTCCTGTCGGCCTCGATCGCGCTGATCCTGATCTCGCTCGGCCTGCTGTGGATGTACAGCGCGGGCCACCTCGGCAACGCGCCTGCATGAACCCGCCGTCGGCCGCGAAGACCTGGGCGCTCCGCGCCGCGGCCACCGCCGCGGTGGGCTTCCTCGTCTGGACCTACGTCGACGCGTCGGCCCGCGGCGCTTCGCCGAAGGGCCACCCCTGGCACGGCCTGGCCCTGGCCACGATGGCCGGGTTCTTCCTGGTCCAGGTCGAACTCCACCGCGGCACACGCACCATCCGCACGCTCGCGGTCATTCTCCCGCTCTGCGCGATCGCTTCGATGGCGATGGCCCTCATCGTCACCAAGAACGGCAACCCAGGCCCTTGACCGCCACCGAACCCGTCCCGGGCACCGACACCGGAGCCCCGCTATCCTCGCCGCCGATGGCCAACCCCCTCGCGGACGAACTGACGTCGGCACGGCGCACCCGACCCTGCGTGCTGGTGATCTTCGGCGCGAGCGGTGACCTGACGCGGCGCAAGCTGGTCCCATCGCTGATGGGTCTCGCCCACGACGGCCTGCTGCCGCCCGGGTTCTCGGTCATCGGCTTCGCACGACGTGCCAAGTCGCACGACGAGTTCCGCCGCGAGCTCTCGGAGGGCGTCGAGCAGCACGGCCGCGAGGGCGCGTCCCGCGCCTACTCGCTCCAGCAAGGTCACTTCGAGTACCTGCAGGGCTCGTTCGACGACCCGACGGCCTACGCACGCCTGGCCGCCCGCCTTCGCGAACTCGACGAGCAGCGGGGGACCGCCGGCAACCGCGTCTTCTACCTCGCGACGCCGCCGAGCTCCTACGCGACGATCCTCGACAACCTCAAGGCGGCTGGCCTGTCGAAGGAGCGGGACGACACGTTCTCGCGCGTCATCGTCGAGAAGCCGTTCGGTCGGGACCTGGAGACGGCGAGCGCGCTCAACGCCCAGGTCGCGCGGAGCTTCCGCGAGCACCAGGTGTTCCGGATCGACCACTACCTCGGCAAGGAGACGGTCCAGAACATCGTCGCGCTGCGCTTCGCGAACTCGATCTTCGAGCCGCTCTGGAACGAGAAGTACATCGACCACGTCCAGATCACCGTCGCCGAGTCGATCGGCGTCGAGGGGCGCGGCGGCTACTTCGAAGAGGCCGGGATCATTCGCGACATGATCCAGAACCACCTGCTCCAGGTGATGACGCTCGTCGCGATGGAGCCGCCGGTGTCGAGCGACGCCAACGCGATCCGCGACGAGAAGGTCAAGGTGCTGCGCGCGATCCGCTCGATGACGCCCGCGCAGGTCCGCGAGCGCACGGTCCGCGGCCAGTACGGGCGCGGCTTCGTCCAGGGCCAGGAGCGCAACGGCTACCTCGACGAGGAGGACGTCGCACCCGACTCGCGCACCGAGACGTACGCCGCGGTCAAGCTGTACGTCGACAGCTGGCGGTGGGCGGGCACGCCGTTCATCCTCCGCGCCGGCAAGCGCCTCGCGCGCCGCGTGACCGAGGTCGCGATCCACTTCCGCAGGCCGCCCCACCTCCTCTACGGCGGGCTGCACCGCAAGCACCTGCACGAGAACGTGCTGCTGCTCCGCATCCAGCCGGACGAGGGCGTCAGCCTCCGGTTCGGCGCCAAGGTCCCAGGACCCGACTTCCTGGTCCGCGGCGTGCGGATGGACTTCAACTACGGCTCCGCGTTCGGTAGCAGCACGGCCGACGCCTACGAACGCCTCCTCCTCGACGCGATGCTCGGCGACTCGACGCTGTTCGCGCGGCGCGACGAGGTCGAAGAAGCGTGGCGCATCACCGACGCGATCGTCGCCGGCTGGCGGGAGCAGACCGAACCCCTGCACTCGTACGAATCGGGGACCTGGGGTCCCGACGCCGCGGACGCGCTCTTGGGCGAAGGCCGCATCTGGCGTCGCCCCTGACCCGAGGGATCAGTTCGCCGGGACCACGAGGACGGGCACCGGCGTGCGGCGCAGGACTTCCTCCGCCACGCTGCCCAGGACCAGGCGCCGCAGACCACGACGCCCATGCGTCGTGACCACGATCAGGTCCGCGCCCTGTTCGGCCGTGTAGGTGCAGATCGCCTCGGCGACGTCGTGGCCGGCACACGCATCGAACGACACGCGCACGCCCGGGAATCGGTGCCTCAGCTCGCGGAGATCGGCGCGTGCCTCGTCGATCTGCTCCTCGTCGGTCGGCAGCTCGATCGGGGATACGAACGGCGTCCCGACCGGATGGTCGTCGAGGGCCGGAACGACGTGCAGCACGGTCAGCCGCGCGGCGTTCCGGTCGACCAGCTCCCGCACCGCGCCGAACGCGGCGAGCGACTCCTCGGAGAAGTCCGTCGCCAGGACGATGTGCCCGAACGTCGGTTCCATGCGGACCCAACGATCGGGAGCCAGCGCGGCTTGCACCGAATCCCGGGACCCGGGCCGATTGGTGCGGGGGTCGCCCCCCGACCCGGCTATCTTCGCGCGCTCGTCCGCCATGCAAGAGATCGTCGAACGCGAGCACCCCGTCGCCATCCAGGACCTGGAACGCTTCGTGCGGCAGGCCTGGGAGGAAGAGGACGCAGACGACGAGCGGCCACTCTACCGCGCGCTGACGATGAACCTCATCACCGTCGGCACGGCGGACGATGAGTCCCTGCTGCGGGCGACGTTCCACCGCGTGCTGCGCACGAATCCCTGCCTGGGCTTCCTCGTGCTGCTCGCCCCCCGCGAAGTGCCGTTCTCGGCGAGCTTCGCGACGCACGTCCGCAAGTCGCGGAAGTCGCGCACCGTCCTGCTCGAGCTGGTCACGCTGCTCGCATCGAAGGCCGACCAGCGCCGCATACCGAGCGTGATCCGGCCGCTCTTGATGAACGACCTGCCGACCCAGCTGTTCTGGTCGGGCGCGGCTCCGCAAGACCTCGGAACGCTGCGGGCCATCGGTCGTCTCGCCGACCAGATCGTCTACGACTCGGCCTTGTTCCGCGATCCGGCGGGGGACACCGACCGGATCGAGGCCCTGGGCCTACCGACCGTCGACCTGACGACGCTCCGCGTCCGGCCTTGGCGCCGCGCGCTCGCGGAGGCCTTCGAGCACATCGAGTGGCGGGAGGGTCTCGAGGTCAGAGCGCAGATCTGCGACACGGCCACGGCCGGGACACGCGCCGCATCGGTCCGACTCGGCAAGTGGTTGGAGCATCGCCTCGGCGCCCGGGTCGAGATCAAGGGAGCGCCGCGCGGCAACGCCCCGAGCTTCGAACCCTGCTCGCTGGA
>JBEAPQ010000250.1:0-7926 GCA_041164325.1 Planctomycetota bacterium
GACGAGGTCCGTGGCCGCAGGGAGCAGCGTGAGCCCATCCCCGAACGCCGCGAGGCCGGGCACGTCGACGGGGCTCTTGCCGGTGACCGGGGCCTTGCCGAGGACGGCGCGGGCTGCCGCACGCTCGAGGCGGGGGAGCAGCCCGAAGGTCGCGAGGACCGCGGACTTCTCGAACGCGAAGCGCGGAGCGAACGGATTGCCCATGACCACCGCAACGCCGCCCGGCTGGGCGTCCAGTGCGCGCGCCAGGGGCTCGAAGGCCGGCGGCACGCGTCCCATCCGGCCGTGGGCGAGTGCGAGAACGCGGGCTTCGCCCCGCGCTGCGGCGTCGCGCAGCGCGCGCTCGGCCACCGCGACCGCCCCGAGATCGTCGTCCGGATCGACGTGGACCACGTGGACCGCGCAGCCCTGCTCGGCGAGCTCTGCGGCGAACAGCCGTCCCGCGTCCGCACCGTCCTTCGCCGCGCGCACGGTGACGACGGTGATCGGCGCCCCGGTGGCGGCGGGCACGACGCCGTGGGGGTCGCAGAGCAGCGTGATGCCGCGCCGCGCGATCTCGGCGGCGACCTCCTCGTGGGCCGGGCTACCGATCGTCTGGCGCCAGTCTGGCTCGATCCGACCGCCGCCGGTCAGCAGCCCCATCCGTTCCTTCAGCTGGAGGACGCGGAGGCACGCCTCGTCCAGGCGGCTGGCAGGCACACGCCCCGACGCGACGGCTTCGACGACCGCATCGCGCGTCGCGACGGGATCCGGCGGCATCAGCAGGAGGTCCGCGCCGGCGATCAGCGCGCGGATCGCGGCTTCGACCGTCGTCACGGACTTCAGACCGCCCATGTCGAGCGCGTCGGTGACGACCAGTCCGTCGTAGCCGAGCTCCTTCCGCAGCAGGCCGGTCAGGATCTCCGGCGAGAGCGTCGCCGGCGTCGCCGGGTCGACGCCGAGTCCACCGACCGACAGGTGGCCGGTCATGATCGAGCCGATCCCGGCCGCGATGGCCGCGCGGAACGGCACCAGCTCGACCGCGTCCAGCCGTTCCCTGCTGGCCGGAACGACCGGCAGTTCGTGGTGCGAGTCGGTCGACACGTCGCCGTGACCTGGGAAGTGCTTGCCGGTCGCGAGGACACCCGTCTGCTGGATGCCCTGCGTCCAGGCCACGCCGAGCCGCGCCACGAGGTCCGGGTCCGCGCCGAACGAGCGGATCTGGATGATCGGGTTCTGCGGGTTGATGTTGACGTCGAGCACCGGAGCGAAGTCCCAGTGCCCGCCGAGCGCCCGGGTCTCGCGGCCGGTGACCTCGCCCGCGAGCCGCGCGAGGCGGGCCGAGCGCGTCGCGCCGAGCAGCATCTGCGGCCCGAGGTCGGTCGCGCCGTCCAGACGGAAGCCGACGCCGTTCTCGAAGTCACCGGCGACGACCAGCGGGATGGCCGAGCGCGCCTGGAGGTCGGCGATCAGGTCCACGGCGTCGGCGGTCTCCCCGAGCGACAGGATCACGCCCCCGATGCCGGGTTCCTCGATCCAGGCGCGGAGCTCGTGGAGCCTTGGGTAGGCGTCGTCGGTCCGCGACAGAGACCAGCACATCATCAGCTGGGCGGCTTTCTCGCCGGTGCTGAGGCGGGCCAGGACGGCCTCGGCGGTGGTCTGGGCAACGGTCGGGACCGCCAGCAGGGCGGCGAGGATGCACGGGCGCAGCATGGCCGCCAACATCCACGATCCCCGGCCGGGCGGGAAGAGCGGAGTGCACCGCATCGCAAGCCTTCCGATCGCCCGCTGGAAGCGTGGCCCGGCGTGCGCGAACATGCGCCCCGATGCAGGCCCACCCGAGTCCCTACCTGCCGATCGCGGTCGGCTTCTACCTGCTTGCCGTGCCGCTCGTGATCGCGATCTTCCTGGCGGACAGTGCGGCGGGTGGCTGGACGAACGGCATCGCGGCAGCGGTCATGCTGGTCTGCGGCCGGCTCCTGCAAGGGGGGCGTCGATGAACGGCACGGACGCGGTCACGCTGTCGGGCTGGGACTGGGCGTTCCTGCTGTGGTTCCTCGCGGTCACGACCGGCGTGGGGCTCTACTACGCGAAGCGCGCGGGCAGCAACCTGCAGGAGTACTTCCTGTCGGGGCGCAGCCTGCCCTGGTGGGCGCTCGGCACGTCGATCGTCGCGACGACGTTCGCCGCCGACACCCCGCTCGTGGTGGCCGGCTTCGTGATCTCGGGCGGGATCGCCAAGAACTGGATCTGGTGGAACTTCCTGTTCGGCGCGACGCTGACGGTGTTCCTGTTCTCGAAGCTCTGGCGGCGCGCCGCGGTCGTCACCGAGATCGAGCTGATCGACCTGCGCTACGACGGCGCGTCGGCGCGTGCGCTGCGGGCCTTCAAGGCCGTGTTCCTGGGCCTCGTCGTCAACTCGATCATCTTCGGCTTCGTCACCCGGGCGATGCTTTCGATCGTCGAGGTCGTGTTCCCGGGTCTCGACCCGGGCATCGCGCTTGGCGGGCTGCTCGCGCTGACGCTGTTCTACACGGCGCTGTCGGGGCTCTGGGGCGTGGTCGCGACCGACGTGCTGCAGTTCGTGATGGCCGTGCTCGGCGCGGTCCTGCTCGCGGCGCTCGCGGTGTCGGAGGTCGGTGGTCTCGGTGCCCTGGTCGACAAGCTGGGCGCGGTCGCCGGGCCGGAAGGCCAGGAACGCCTGCTGTCGATCGTGCCGACGAGTTGGGATGCGTTCACCGCCGGCGTCGTGATCCTCGTGCTCGTCAACTGGTGGGCGGTCTACTACCCCGGTGCCGAGCCGGGCGGTGGCGGCTACGTCGTCCAGCGGATGTCGGCTGCGCTCGACGAGCAGCACGCCCGGGCCGGCAACCTCTGGTTCGTGTTCGCGCACTACGTGCTCCGTCCGTGGCCGTGGGTGATCGTCGGCCTGTGCGCGATCGTGCTCGAGCCGCGCTTCTTCGAGGCCGCCCAGCTCGACGAGGCCGGGCGCGAGGCGGCTGGGCTGACGGAGTTCCACCCGCCGGAGAAGGCCTACCCGTGGATGTTCCGGCTGTTGCCGGTCGGGCTTCTCGGCCTCGTGGCCGCGTCGTTCCTGGCCGCGTTCATGAGCACGATCACCACGACCCTGAACCTGTCGGCGAGCTACCTGGTCAACGATCTCTACCTGCCGTTCGCGGCGCGCAGGGGTTCGAGTGCCCTGCAGGACGAGAAGCAGCAGGTCCGGGTGGCGCGGGGTGCGGTGGTCCTCGTCAGCGTCCTCGGTGCCGTGGTGTCGTGGATCCTGGTCAGCGCCGGGGATGGGTGGGTCTTCATCATGGATCTGACCGCGGGCTCGGGCCTCGTGCTGATCCTCCGCTGGGTGTGGTGGCGGATCAGCGCGGTCAGCGAGATCGCGGCCATGCTCGGCTCGGCGGTGGCGTTCTTCTTCGTCCGCATGGAGGGCTACGACGCCGTGCTCGCGGAATGGACCGGCGGACCGAAGGACCAGGTGGGTCTCCTGGCCATCGTGTTGGGTTCCACCTTGGCCTGGGTCGTCGCGACGCTCGTCACCCGGCCCACGGGGGACAGCACCCTCGACGCGTTCTTCGCGCGCGTCCGCCCGGGCGGGTTCTGGGGGCCGGTCGCCCAGCGCAGCGCCGTGCGGGCCGAGAGCCTGGGACGGGACCTGCGGATGTGGGTGGCGTCGACCGTGCTCGTGTTCGGCGCGCTGTTCGGGCTCGGTTCCCTTCTGCTGCTCGACACGGCCGTCGGCATGGCCTGCATCGCCGTCGCGCTCGGTGCGGGCTGCTGGCTCCGTCAGCTCTTCGCCGCCGAACGGGAGGCCGAGGCCGCGCGATGAAGGTGACGGTCCGGTGTTTCGCGTCGGTGCGGGAGCTGCTCGGCGCCGAGTCTCTCGAGGTCGACGTGGACGAGGGCACGACGGTCCAGGGCCTGCTCGAACAACTGGCCACGCGCGCGCCCGACCTGCTGCGCCTGCCCCTGGCCCGCGCGGTCAACCGGGTCTACGCACCTGCCGATCGTGTCCTGGCGGAGGGCGACGAGATCGCATTCATCCCACCGATCAGCGGCGGCATGGGCGAGCCGCTCGATGTGTTCACGTTGGTGGACGGTCCGATCGATCCGCGTGCGCTCGAGGATGCCTGCCGGACGGATCGGGACGGGGCTGTCGTGACCTTCGTCGGCGTCACCCGGAACCACCACGACGGCCGCGCGGTGCGAGGGCTCAGCTACGAGGCCTACGCAGAGATGGCCGAGCCGGTCATGCAGCGGATCTTCGCGGAGATCCGCATCGACCGCGAGCTCGGACGGATGCGCGTGGCGCACCGTCTCGGGGACGTGCCGGTGGGCGCGGCGTCCGTCGTCGTCGTGGTCGCGGCGCCGCACCGCGCGCCCGCCTTCGATGCCTGCCGGGAGCTGATGGACCGCCTGAAGGCGGAGGTCCCGATCTTCAAGAAGGAGTGGTTCGACGAACCGGACGGCGGTTCGCAGTGGGTCGGCGAGCTGCCCCGCGTCGACGCGTAGTTGGACGGCGGGCACCGGTGTGGGAGCATGGCGCGACGGCCGTCCTGGCCGATCCCTCGCCATGAAGATCCGTATCGAGTCGTTCGCCGCCTCCCTGTCCCGCTCCGAGTTGGCCGTCGCCTTTGCGGCGCCCCGCGCGCGCCCCGACCTCGGGCCGGCGCTGACGGAGTTCGTCGAGCGCGCGTTCGCGACGGGAGACGTCGGAACCGATGCGCGGAAGACGAGCGTGTTCCACCGCAGCCCCGGTGCGAAGAGCGAGCCGAAGCGGCTGGGCTTCGTCGGGCTCGGGGATCGCAAGGCGATCGACACCGAAGGGCTCCGGCGTGCAGCCGCCATCGCCCAGTCCGTGGCGGAGGGCGCGGGCGTCTCGTCCTTCGACCTGCTGGTCGATGCCGCGGACCACGGCTCGGTCGATGCGTTCGCGGCCGGCATGGCGGTCGCCGAGGGGATGATCCTCGGCGCCTACCGCTACGAGCCGCCGCGCAAGGAGAAGCCGAAGGCGCGCAAGGGGCAGTCCGCCACGGTGCGCTACTCGGGCAAGGCCAAGGCCGAGTTCGAGCGCGGCGTGAAGCTCGGCGTCCTTGCGGCCGAGGCGACGGTCCACGCGCGGGACGTCGAGAACATGCCGGGCAACCTCGCCAACCCGACCTACCTCGCCCAGCAGGCGCAGCGCCTGAACGGCGCGAAGGTGAAGGTGAAGGTCCTCGAGAAGAAGGACATGGAGCGCCTGAAGATGGGTGCTCTGCTCGGCGTGGCGCGCGGCAGCGTCGAGCCGCCGAAGCTCGTTCTGCTCGACTACCACCCGGCGGGCGCGAAGCGCACGGTCTGTGTCGTCGGCAAGGGGCTGACCTTCGACTCGGGCGGCATCAGCATCAAGCCGTCCGGGAAGATGGACGAGATGCGCTACGACATGTGTGGTGCCGGCGCGGTCCTCGGCCTGTTCCACGCGCTCGCCAAGGGCGGCATGGCCGGTGCGAAGGGCAAGGTCCGCATCGTCGGACTCATCGCGGCCGCAGAGAACATGCCGGACGCCGCGGCCCAGAAGCCCGGTGACGTGGTCCGCGCGATGGACGGTACGACGATCGAGGTGCTGAACACCGATGCCGAAGGGCGTCTCGTCCTTGCCGATGCTCTCGCCTACGCGGTGAAGACCTACGCGCCGGATCAGATGGTCGACCTCGCGACGCTGACGGGCGCTGTCATCGTTGCGCTCGGCCACGAAGCGGCGGGCATCATGGGCAACGACGAAGGCCACATCCGCTCCTTGATGGACGCGGGTGCGGCCGCGGACGAGCCGCTCTGGCAGCTCCCACTCTGGGATGCACACAAGGAGCAGGTGAAGAGCAAGTTCGCGGACCTCGCGAACATCAACGGGGCCCAGCACGGCAACGGAACGATCGCAGGTGCGGCGTTCCTGTCGTTCTTCGTCGGCGACACGAAGTGGGCGCACATCGACATCGCCGGAACTGCGTGGGGTGGCCGGGCCCGCGACTACTACAAGAGCGGTGCCGCCGGCACCGCGGTCCGCACGCTGCTCCACTGGTGCCGCGGACTCAAGTGAACCCCGTGCGCGGTTGGTGCGGCCCTGTTCTGGCCGCCGTCCTCGCGTCCTGCGGTGGCGGCCAGGAGGACCTCGGTCTCCCGACAGGGCTGGCCCGGGTGCCTGGTTCGACGGTCCTCGCCGCGTCGGGGCTCGGCGGCGATCAGGAGGCTGCGCTGATGTCGCTCGCGGACGCGTGGGGCATGGCCGGCGGCACGACGCTGGGCGAGCCGGGGATCGCGTGGGTGCATGCGGAGGGCATGGAGGTCGGGTGGGCCGATCTCTCGGCCTCGCCGAACTTCCGGTCGGCTTGGGCGGCCCGTCCGACAGCCGGCGGACAGCCGGGCTGGCTGTTCGTCGACCTCCAGCTCGCGGTGGATCGCGTGCTCGCCGCGGCGCCCGATGGACCTCTGCGTGCGATGGTCGAGCCCCTGGGGCTCGGGTCGCTCGAGTGGGCGGTGTTCGTGTTCCCGGTGCCGCTGGACGATGCGCGGGGGTTCGACGGACGGGTCCGCGTCGGCGACGACCCTGTTTCGCTGGCGCGCGCACTCGGCGGTCGCGCCGGCCCCAGTCTGCTCGGCGGAGCGGTGCAGGACGCGGTCGTCCAGGTCGAGATGCGCTGCGATGCGGCCATCGTCGGGCGGATGCTCGACGCTGGGACAGCGCCCGATGCGCTCGGCGCCGGACTGGCCGCGCGCAGTGCGCTGGTTGGGCTCGCAGGCCAGCTGGGTCGGACGTTCGTGCGCGAAGTCGACGGCACAGCCTCGTTGGCGGTCTTCGCCGATGAATCGGTCTGCATGGCGATCGGCGTGCGCGAGCCGGACGACGTGCGGGACTTGTTGGACCGCTACTTCACTCCATCCGCCGCCGACACCTGGGACGGTCCGTCGGGCGTGACGCTGTCCGTGGTGGGCCAGGTGCTCCGCGTCGCGACGCGGACATGGCCCCAGGCGTCGGCTGTGGAGGCGCCCTCCTTCGGTCCGGGAATCCATGTGATGGGAGTCCTGGACGGCGCGGTCGCGGGCTTCGGTCCGGGTGCAGGGTTGCGCCTCGAGATCGTTCCTCTGGACGCGGGCACGCTCGCCGTGTCGTCCCGCGCGCTCGATTGATCGACCCGGCAGGGCTGCCTACCCTGCGGCGCGAGGCAACCCATGACGACAGACCCGGTCTTTCCCCCGAAGCCCCCGATCGCCGAGCGGGCTCACGTCGGTTCGATGGAGCGGTACCACGAGATGTACCGTCGGTCGGTGGAGGACCCGAGTGCGTTCTGGGCCGAGCAGGCGAAGCGGCTCGACTTCCACCGGACCTGGGATCGCCTCCGCTACGAGGACTTCTCGCAGGCGAACTTCCGGTGGTTCGAGGGGGCGCTGCTGAACGCCAGCTACAACTGCATCGACCGGCATCTGCCCGAGAAGGCCAATGACACGGCGATCCTCTGGGCCGGCGACAAGCTCGGTGAATACCGCCACATCACCTACCAGGAACTGCACGAGGAGACGTGTCGCCTCGCCAACGTGCTGCTCCAGCACGGCGTGAAGAAGGGCGACCGCGTCTGCCTCTACATGCCGATGATCCCCGAGGTCTGCTACGCGATGCTCGCGTGCGCGCGGATCGGAGCGATCCACTCGGTGGTGTTCGCCGGATTCTCTGCGGACTCGCTGCGCGACCGGATCGTGGACGCGGATTGCCGGGTCGTGCTCACGGCCAACGAGGGCCTGCGGGGCGGGCGTTCGATCCCATTGAAGGCGACCGTCGATCGTGCGATCGAAGGCACCTGCGTCGAGACCGTGCTCGTCGCGGCGCGGACGGCGGCCGAGGTGCCGATGCGGGCCGGACGGGACTTCGATCTCCGGAGCGAGATGGACCGGCAGCGTGCGTACTGC
>JBEAPQ010000251.1:0-2919 GCA_041164325.1 Planctomycetota bacterium
GGGGCGCCGCCGCACGGCGGCATCGCGCTCGGGCTCGACCGACTGATCACGCTCGCGGTCGGCGCCGCGTCGATCCGGGATGTGATCGCGTTCCCGAAGACCACGAGCGCCACCGACCTGATGTGCGAGGCTCCGAGCACGGTCGCGGCCGAGCAGCTCGCCGAGCTCTCGATCCGTTCGACGGCCCACGAAGCCAAGCCATCCTGAGCACGGCTGCCGCAGCGCGGCCCCACGAGAACGGCGCGGCACCGGAGAACCGGTGTCGCGCCGTTTTCTCGTGCAGGCGGAAGGACTCTTCGTCCGGCCGCTCACGCCGAAGGGAACCTCGAGGGCTCCGCTCGGATCACTTGTCGCCCTGCGGGGTGAACTCAGCCGGCTTGGTGACCGGGTTCTCGCCACCCCAGAACTCGATCGAGTTCAGGATGAGACCGTCCGCAGCGAACGCGATCTGGTAGACGGGCACGACGTGCAGGCCCAGGAAGATCAGCTCGTTGGCGAACTTGTTCTCGGTCACGGTCGAGTTCCAGGTCAGGACCGAGTTCCACAGGCGGTACGGACCCATGCAGGAGGTGAGGGAGACGGTGAGGCCGAGGGCCACAGCTGCGAGACGCTTGGACATGGTTCTTTGGGTTCGAGGGCGCGGAGAAGAACTGCGCCTCTCGGGCTTGAGGTTCCGCAAACGGCGTCCCTGAATCAAGCTCAGGTGACGCTCGGGTGGGTGCACTTCCAGCGCCCGACGGGCTCGGGAATTCCAACCGGGGGACACGAAAGAGAGCGGTAGGCCCGGCGTTCGGAAGCCGTGCACCGCTTCGTCCAACTGCTGCGTTCGAACTGGATCAGCGCCACGGGTGCCGTGGTCACGACGCTGTCGTTCATGCTGTTCGTGACCACGTTCGTGTTCCTGGCCTTCCACGGCGGAGGACACACGGCGTACGCCGGCCTGATCGTGTTCGTGGTCCTGCCTGCCCTGTTCGTGCTCGGTCTGCTGGCGATTCCCGTGGGTCTCCGCCTGTATCGGGGGCAGCTGGCCGCGCGGCTCGAAGCGCTCGAGATCCGGCCCATCCGTCTGCTGCGCGTCTTCGGCGTCTTGACCGCCGTGAATCTCGCCGTGGCCGGAACCGCTGGCTACGAGGCCCTGCACTACATGGAGGGCCCGGCCTTCTGCGGCACCCTGTGTCACGAGGTCATGTCGCCGACCTACAACGCGTACCAGGACTCACCGCACGCGCGTGTGGCCTGCGTCGAGTGCCACGTCGGGGACGGGGCCGAATGGTTCCTGAAGTCGAAGCTGTCGGGCCTGCGGCAGGTCGCGGCCGTGCTCCTCGACGACGTCCAGAAGCCGATTCCGACCCCGGTGCACAACCTCCGCCCGGCGCGCGACACCTGCGAGCAGTGCCATTGGCCGGACCACCTGACCGGGGATCGCCTCGCGGTCCACAGACACTTCGCGGACGACGAGGACGTGACGCCCGAGAGCAGCGTCCTGATGCTGCGCTTGGGGAGCGTCGGGGGTGCTGGACGCAGGAACGGCATCCACGCACACGGCGCGTCGGGCCTGGCGGTGAGCTACCTGGCCACCGAGGACTCCCGCGAGGAGATCCCGTGGGTCCGGGCCGTCGACGCCGAGGGCCGGGAGAGGATCTACACGACGGAGGACTTCGACGCCGACGAACCGCCCGTGGAGTCGGTTCGCACGATGGACTGCGTCGATTGCCACAACCAGCCGAGCCACGGATTCGAGGAGCCGGAGCGCGCGATCGATCGTGCGCTGGCGGCCGGTGCGCTGACCCGGTCGCTGCCGTTCGCCCGCAAGACGGGTCTGGAACTGCTGCGTGTGGAATGGACACGCGACGGCGTCACCGACGGCATGCGACGCGCGATGCAGGAGCGCTACCCGACGGCGTCCGGGTTCGACGCGGGCACCGTGGAACGCGCGGCCGATGCGCTCGCCAAGATCTGGCTGCGGAACGTCTATCCAGACATGGCGATCACGTGGGGGACCTACCCCAGCATGGCGAGCCATCGGGGCTGCATGCGCTGCCATGACGGGGAGCACATCGACGAAGACGGCAACGAGATCTCGATGGACTGTGAGACCTGCCACGTGGTTCTCGCGGATCGGGAGCGCGATCCCGACATCCTGGAGCAGCTGGGGCTGCAGGGCGATCGATAGCCGCGGCGTGGCCGGATCGGGCAGCACCCAACGGGTGGGGACGGCCCTGGTTGATTGGCCCGCGCAACGCGGCGGAGGGTCGGATTCCGGTGGAGCCCTGGTCTGGGCCCGGGCTAACCTGGGCGCCCTTCCCAGGTCCAGAACCCCGAGGAACTCCGCTTGAACGACGCCGTCCCGACCCAGACGAGCCAGGGCCATCCGCCCGGGCTCTACATGCTGTTCTTCGCCGAGATGTGGGAGCGCTTCTGCTTCTACGGCATGCGCTCGCTGCTGACCCTCTACATGGTCAGCGAGGTCTTCAAGTATTCCGACGGCCAGGCGACCTCGGTCTACGGCAGCTACAACGCGATGATCTACCTGACCCCGATCGCGGGTGGGATCATCGCCGACCGGCTGCTCGGCTACAGGTGGGCGATCTTGCTGGGCGGGATCCTGATGGCGATCGGGCAGTTCACGCTCGTCGTCCAGCAGGAGTTCTTCTTCTACGCCGGCATGGCCTTCATGGTCGTCGGCAACGGCTTGTTCAAGCCGAACATCTCGACGCTCGTCGGCCGGCTCTATCCGGAAGGTGACCCCCGCCGCGACGCCGGGTTCACGATCTTCTACATCGGCATCAACGTCGGGGCCTTCCTGTCGACGCTGGTCTGCGGCTACTTCGCGAAGACCGAAGACTGGACCGTCGGTTTCGGGATCGCCGGGGTCGGCATGCTCCTCGGCCTCGTGACCTTCGGCGTGGGGAAGAAGAA